>CANLCA010000072.1 GCA_947487925.1 Verrucomicrobiales bacterium
CTCTCCGTTTCGAAATAGCCCCCGCGTTCCCGCCATGAAACCTATCTGCACATTCGTGGCGTTCACCGCTCTCGCTTGCCGCCATTTGCCCGCGGCCGAGAGCTAGCCGTTCAGTCAATTTATGAATATCGGGAAAGCATTCGGAGTCATCGGACTGCCGGCGGCATCGTTCGCCCGACCAGCGCAAGCGTCCAGCCCCGCAGCTGCAGCAAGCGCCGGCTCGCACACGCCGAATGCGCTGTTCCGCAAGCCGGACGCTTATCATGTGGGCATCGCCGTGGTGCCGAAGCCTCAGGGGCAGTATGACAACCCCTGGTATCAGGAAAGTTTCATGCGCACGCCCAAGGTCGATCCCAAGGGCTACCTAACCGGGTCGGTGATCAACAATTCCGGGAGCCTGCGCGGCGACTTGCTGATCATGACCAGTTTCTCGCGGAACACCTGCCTCCAGGGCCGCGTTGAATGAATCTTTAAGCGAATCTGCTCCTCCAGTCCTCGGCATCTCGACCGCTCTGGCCACTGAGAAAAACATGAAACAGGGTCACAAAGTTTACGACGCCATCGTCGTTGGTGGCGGACATAACGGACTGGTGGCAGCGAGTTATCTGGGCAAGGCCGGGAAAGCCGTCCTCCTGCTCGAAGCCCGGGACGAACTCGGTGGCGCCACCACCAGCGTCAAACCCTTTCCTGAATACGAGGCACGGCTCTCGCGCTATTCCTATCTTGTATCGCTGCTGCCCGATCAGATCGTGTCTGACTTGGGCATCCACTTCAAGACGCTCGACCGATCTGTTGCGTCCTACACGCCTTATCAGCGGGAGGGTCGGGAGGATGGGCTTTTGGTTTCTGCTTCGTGGGATGAACAAACTGAAAACAGTTTCAGGCGACTGACCGATTCCGATCAGGAAGGCCTAGCGTGGCGCGAGTTTTACGGCGAGATTGCCGTGCTGGCCCAACGCCTTGCCCCATCCCTACTCCAACCTCTTCAGAGCGCAGCTGAACTCAAAGCTAAAATCGGCTTGCCGGATGTGTGGCGCAATCTCATGGAAGTGCCAATTGGTGAAGTCATTCGCGATCGGTTCAGCGACGACCTGGTGCAGGGCGTGGTTCTGACCGACGCTCTCATCGGAACGTTTGTCTCCGCCGATGACATGCAGGCCAATCGCTGTTTCCTCTATCACCTGATTGGCAACGGCACCGGGCAGTGGCGCGTGCCGCAGGGCGGAATGGGCGCCTTGGTCAAGGAACTGAGTCGGATCGCCAAGATGAATGGCGTGGAGATCAAACTCCAATCCAAGGTCGCTGCGATGGAAAGCGGTCCTGCGGGAGTGCGCATCGAAACGGAATCCGGCGATGCCTACGTCGCCCGAGATCTGCTCTTCGCCGCCGCGCCGCAACATCTGGCCCGTTTGCGCAGTCGCACCGTTCCGAAGTCGCTCGAAGGGTCACAGTTGAAAATCAACATGCTCCTGTCGCGGCTTCCTCGCCTCAAGTCAGGCGTGGACCCGCGCCTCGCCTTTGCAGGTACGTTTCATGTCAATGAAAGCTTCTCCCAATTCGAAGCTGCTTACAGCCGGGCCTGCAGCGGGGAAATTCCGCAGCCACTTCCTTTGGAGATGTATTGTCACACCCTGACCGATCCCACCATCCTGTCCGCGGAGCTGATTGAGAAAGGTTTTCAAACTCTCACGTTGTTTGGACTCCACACCCCCGCGCGACTCTTCGACGCAGATCCGGAACGCGCCAAAACAAAGGCCAAGGAACACGCTCTAGCCAGCTTGAACCAATATCTGTTCGACCCCATCGAATCCGTCATTGCTCCCTGCCTCGACGGATCGCTGGCGATGGAAGTGAAATCACCTCTCGACCTCGAGGTCGACATCGCTTTGCCACGCGGAAACATCTTCCATCGTGATTTGGAGTTTCCCTTTATTGACGGCGATGCGGACGGAACAGACCAACAACTTTGGGGCGCTGAAACTGATGATCCGCACATCTATCTCGCCGGTGCGGGAGCCCGGCGCGGAGGTGGCGTCAGCGGCATTGCGGGCCACAATGCGGCCATGGCGTTGCTGAAGAAGGCTTAGGCTTATCCCAGGAGCCAAACCCCTATGAACACCCTCCACTGTGCCAGCCGAGTTCCACAACTCACTACTACTCTTCAGTGATTATCATGAAACATCCCCACCTTCTTTATGCGCTGCTGGCGTTCGTTTGCGGCCAATCCTTAGCGGTGGAGAAACCGAACTTCCTCCTCATCTTCACCGATGACCACGGCTACGGCGATGTTTCCGCATATGGACCGTCCGAGGTGCGCACACCGAACATCGACCGCATCGGCGCTGAGGGGATGCTGTTCACGACCATGCGGGCGAACTGCACCGTGTGCTCGCCATCGCGCGCGGCCTTGCTCACCGGGCGCTACGCGGATCGCGTCGGCGTGCCCGGTGTCATTCGCACGAAGCCGGAGGACTCGTGGGGTTACCTAGATCCGACGGCGTCCACTCTTGCGAATGTGTTGAAGAAAGAGGGTTACCACACTGGACTCGTCGGTAAGTGGCACCTCGGCCTCGAATCGCCCAACACGCCGAACGAGCGAGGTTTCACTTTTTTCCATGGCTTCCTCGGGGACATGATGGACAGCTACAACACGCACCTTCGCCATGGGAAAAACTACATGCGCCGCAACAGCGAGGTTATTGACCCCAAGGGCCACGCGACGGAACTGTTCTCCGACTGGGCTGCTGAGTATCTGCGCGAGCGAGCTAAGGTGAAGCACCAGCCCTTCTTCCTCTACCTCGCCTACAATGCGCCGCATTTCCCCATCGAGCCACCTGCTGAGTGGTTGGAGAAAGTGAAAACCCGAGCCCCTCAAATGGACGAGAAGCGTGCGAAGAACGTCGCCTTCGTTGAGCATCTTGATGACGGCATAGGGCGCGTGCTCGCCGCGCTTAAAGAGAGCGGTTTGGAGCAGAACACCGTGGTCGTCTTCACCGCTGACAACGGTGGCTCGCTGCCACATGCGCAAAACAACGATCCCTGGCGCGGCGGCAAGCAGGACCATTACGACGGCGGACTGCGCGTGCCGTTCATGGTGCGTTGGCCTGGCCAGATCAAGGCGGGTTCCCGTTGTGATTACGCTGGACTGAACTTTGATCTGGTCCCCACTTTCCTGGAACTCACCGGCGCGAAACCGCCCCCCGGACTCGATGCAGTGAGCCTTCTGCCCGCGCTGCGCGGCGGCCGCATAACGCGGGAGCGCTATTTGTATTTCGTCCGTCGCGAAGGCGGCGTTGCCTACGGCGGAAAGAGCTACGAGGCCCTCATTCACGGTGACTGGAAGCTCCTGCACAACGACCCCTTCAGCCCCCTGGAGCTATACAACCTCAAGACCGACCCGCAGGAGAAAACCAACCTCGCCGCCGACAATAAGAAGATGTTCAACGAGCTTTCCGCCATCCTTCGACAGCACATCCAGCGAGGCGGTGCGACCCCTTGGCAAAAGCCGCAACTCTGATACCGATGGACGAAACAACCTGTCCGGATTCTCGGTGCCATCCTGATGCCGTGAAGAAACTCCGAGAGCTGCCGATGCCGTTCCCGCGCGAGCAACTTCCGCCCGGCGCTAGATGAAGTATGCTACAAGCGAGACCGTCAGATCTCATGAACGCCACCCAATTCGCAGTCGATCAAGCCGCGGTGTCACGTCCGGGTGTCACGGTCGCGCCCCGCAAGGTCGGGAGCCTCCCGTTGATAACCATCGGTATCTTCTTGCTCCTCAGTGTTGTTCCGACGGTGTTCGCGGTCGCGACTTTCCCCGGACTGGCCTCCAGCCAACTCGATCCGCAATTGAAAGGGTTGGTGCTGATTGAAGAATTGAATTGTGCGGCCTGCCACGCGGGCGACGCGTCCCTGGTGGCTCGCTCGAAAAAGGCGCCTCGTCTCTTGGATGTCGGTTCCCGGGTGAACCCGGAGTTTCTAGAGTCCTTCATCCGTGATCCACACGGGAACAGGACAGGCCTAACCATGCCGGACGTGCTGTCGCCGTTGGTCGCTGAAAAGAAGAAGCAAACAGCCACGGAACTCACGCACTTCCTGCTCTCCCTGAAGCCGAACGACTTCGAATTGCAAGCTCCCGATGCCGTGGCGGCGCAGCACGGGAAGCGTCTGTTTCATTCCCGCGGCTGCGCGGCGTGCCATTCGCCTCGCGATGACCAGGGAACGGAACTGCTCGCGAAAGAGTCTGCTGCGCTGGGCGTGCTGGATCGCAAATACAGCTTCAAGAGCTTGGTCGAATTCCTGCGCCGGCCGCACGCCACCCGTCCATCGGGTCGCATGCCCGACTTGCGTCTGTCTGGCCGGGAGATCGAACGTATCGCCCATTACCTGTTGCAGAACACGCGGGTGCCGGGACAACTGAACTACACACTGTATCGCGGCGACGTGTGGGAGGGATTGGCGAGCGACAAAGTGACTGCGGAACGCGCGGGGCACGTGAAGGATTTCGACTTGGAGAGTCTGGGCAAACCGCAGCATCACACGGCCATTCGCTACGAAGGCTGGATGAACCTTGCGAACCCGGGTCGCTACACGTTCTTCCTGAAAATGAACGGCGGCTCGCTGGTCGTGGACGGCAAGCCACTCGTCCAACAGGAGCCCAGCGATCGGCGCGGAGTCAAGCAACTCGAAGGCGCGGCGGAACTCGACGCGGGCTTGCACGCCATCCAGCTCACCTATTTCCACACCGGCCGCGAACCAAAATTCTCGTGCGAACTGGAAGGCCCCCAATTCGAGCGCAGGCCGATTCCCTCCGCGATGCTGTCCGTTGCCAGGGAACCCATTCCGACTTTCGAGCCGCTCAGAGTCGACGCCGGACTCGCCGCTCGCGGGCGCGAACATTTCGGGAAACTCGGCTGCGCCAATTGCCATGACGACCTCAAAGTTCCGGTGCAAACCAGCGTTCCCTTTGCCAGGCTGGATCCTACTCGGGGCTGCCTCAGCGAGATCGCCGGCCCGTGGCCACGCTTCGACCTGAATGCGGAACAACGCCGTTGGATCACGCAAGCCATGCCTCGGGCCGAGCAACCGCACCTCGACAATCAACAAGTGCTCAACAAGACCCTCGTGACGTTCAACTGCATCGCCTGCCACGAACGCGTCGGCCTCGGAGGGATTTCTCCCGAACGCAACGCCCTCTTCACCGGAACACAGCCGTCCCTGGGAGATCAAGGCCGCCTGCCACCTCCGTTGACCTACGTCGGAGAGAAGCTGAAACCCGAAGGTATTGCTGACGTGCTGCTGCGGGGAAGGCGGCAGCGGGATTATTTGGACGCCGCAATGCCGCAGTTCGGCGAAGCGAATGTTGGCCATCTCATGGAATTGTTCGGCAAGGTTGACACGCTGGAACTGGCGGTCATTCCCAAAGTGGCCAGCGTTCAGGAGTCCCGGAATGCCGGCCACGAAATGGTCGGCACGACGGGGCTCAATTGCATCGCCTGCCATGAATTCAACGGACAGAAGTCGGGCGAAATGAGCGCGCTCGATCTCGCACGGGTGACCGGTCGCCTGAAGAAGAACTGGTTTCACCTCTACCTCCGGGAACCCTCCCGTTTTCACCCGAATGTGATCATGCCGACCTATTGGCCGGACGGTGAGTCCTCGCTTAAGAAGATTCTCGATGGCGACGCCGGGCAACAGATCGAAGCGCTCTGGACGTATCTGGAGGACGGCGACCGTGCAAAGAAGCCGGTGGGTTTGTCGCGGCAGTCGAACGAGCTGCGCGTCGGTGATGTGACCGAGATCTGCCGCGGCCAGAGTCCCGTGGGGTATCGCGGGATCGGAGTGGGTTATCCCGAGCGCATCAACCTGGCGTTCGATGCCGGCGAAATGGCGCTGCGCCAGCTCTGGAAAGGCGAGTTCGCCAGCGTGGATCCAGGCCATTTTCGCCCGCGCGGAACTGACTCCTTGTCCTTTCCGCCGGGTATTCCGTTTCATCGCCTGAAGTCGATGGAGGAGAATTGGCCCTACAAAGGCAAGTCCAACCATCCGTTCCCGCAGGATCATGGCTATCAGTTCCGCGGCTATCATGTTGACAACGTTCGCCGGCCGACCTTCCTCTACCATTATGGTGGCATCGCGGTGGAAGATTACTTCGAGGATGTGCGCGACCAGCACGGCAATGCTTACTTCAGGCGCAGTCTCCGTTTCGAGACCACCACCGAGCAGGCGCAATTCTATTTTCGCGCTGCGGTCGGGAAGAAGATCGTCACGCAATCAGAGTTTCATTTTGCCATCGATAAACTCCAACTGCGCATCACCAGCGGCCACAAGGGAATTGTGCGCGAAGGCGATGCGGGCGAGGTGTTGATTCCGCTGACTTTGCCAAAGGGGCGCTCCACTCTCACCCTGGAATACCAATGGTAAGCAATCGCTTTGCGGGCCATCAAGGCGCGGTGAGTTCGGTCGCTTTCTCGAGCGATCGTGAATTGGTGAGTGCTGAAGAAGAGTGGAGTTGCTCCGGTCATGTGCAATCATGGGACGTCGCCGAGGGGACGCCGTTTGGACAACGCCGGCATACGGGCGAGATCCTCAGTCTGGCGGTCTCACCGCGTGCCGCGTTTCTGGCCGCGGGTGGCGAGGATCACACTGTGACGCTTTGGCGACTCTCCAAATAGCCTATCGTCTGGTGCTGCTCAGTGAGAGCACGTGTTCTTGAATGGGTGAAGGCAACCATTCCGCATCGAAAAAGTCGAACCCGAGGGACTGTTCCAACGCATTCTTCCGCGAGAATCCAGCGGTATGAAAAGCACTCTCACACCCGCTCCACCTGCACGCGGGCGTCATTGTAACAGGCTCCGCCGCCCACATCGTTAACATGCTGTGGGCATAGCGCGGTGGCTGTCTGGCCATTGCGCGAAGAATGTCGCCAGGCGCCCTTCGGCAGTCCGCAAACGCCGTCTCTCATGCGGTCGCTGATTTGAACGCGACACCGCACCTCGCCCAACTCGTTAAAGACCCGCACTTCATCAAGCTCCGATACCCCGCGTGCAGCGGCGTCGGCGGGATTTAGAGTGAGAAAGAGCTCGGGATAGTTGAACTCGCCCAGGGTGCTGGAAATCATTTTGTTATTGGAGGCGCTGACCAGCGCGAGCGGAAAACGCTCGTGGCTCACGGGCTGGTACTGAAACGGCACCGGCCCCAATGCAGCTGGGGTGAGGTGGACCCTGCCGTCGGGCGTGCGCGGATGCAGATCCTCAAATTGCACGGGTCCACCGCCTGGGAAAGAATAGCCTTGGATGCCGCCCTGCATCATGGACGACGGATCGCACGGCTGGCCTGAGAGGCTGAGGGCCTCCGCCACCTTGCGCATGCTCGTGGCGGTGTCCCAGCCGAAGGGTTCATCCGAATAGCCCATCGCGAGGGCCAATCGTGCAAACACCCATTCGTTGGGCCTGGCTTCGCCACAAGCCTCGATCACGGGTTGCACGCCGCCGACGATGTAACTTCCATAGGAGCGTTTGATCTCGTGCTGCTCGAGAAAGGTCACCGCCGGCAGGAGAATATCCGCGTAGCGGGCCGTGTCGGTCATCACTTGCTCATGCACGACCGTGAAGAGATCCTCGCGGGCCAAACCCCTCAGGACGGCGTTTTGATCCGGAGCTGTGGCTGCCGGATTGCAGTCGTAGATGAACAGGGATTGGATGGGCGGCTCGACGGAGGGCTCAGTCAACAGGCGTCCCAGCTGACTCATGTTGAGCTCGCGCGTCGTCCATTGGGCGGCCGGCGAATCAGCGCCGAAAAGTTTGGCCGTGTCCAATTTCGCAGCGCCGCTGTTGGACAGCGTGTAGCCTCCGCCGCGCACGCCAAATTTTCCGAGCAAGGCGGGAATGGCCATGACAGCGGCAAGGGCCTGGCCTCCGTTACGATTGCGTTCGATGCCCCAGCCGACGCGAATCACAGCCGGGGACGAGGCCGCAAAGGTGCGAGCCAATGCCTCGATGCTTTCAGCGGGCACACGTGCCTCAGCCGCCGCCCTTTCGACGGGCCACTGGCTTGCGGCGTCCAGCAGCGGTTCCAAACCGACCGCGTGTTCCGAAAGGAAAGCGCGATCCAGGAGTCCCTCGTTGTGCCATAGCCGGATCATCGCTAGGGCTACGGGCAGGTCCGTGCCGGGATAAACCGGCAGGTTCAGGTCGACTTCCGCCGAACTGAAGTTGCGGATCGGGTCGATCATCGCCACGAAAGAGCCATTCTTTTTCGCCTGCCGCAAGTACGGGACAAGATGGATGTTGGAGTACTTCGGGTTTGCGCCCCAAACCACAATGGCCTTGGCGTTCGGGTAATCCTCGAAGGCAACGCCCGGCATCTTGCCGTACATTCCCAACGCCACGGCGGTGGCTGGAGCCGCGCACAACGTGCGAGCCAGGCGCGATGTCCCCAGCTTCGCGAAGTAAAGGGCGTCCAGAAAATCATGGCTCAACAGGCCGTTGGACCCGTCATAGTGATAGGGCAGGATGGCCTCCGAACCCCAGCGCTCCACGATCGCGCGGAACCGTTCGGTGATCGAGGCTATGGCTTCATCCCATGAGATTCGCTCGAACCGCGCATCGCCTTTGGGGCCGACCCGGCGCTGCGGATACAGGATGCGATCGGGGTGATAGACGCGGCGGTCAAAGTTCCCGACCTTGTTGCAGATGAACCCTTGCGTATTGGGATGGCGGCTCCTCCCGGCCGGCGCGGCCTGGATGCTCTCGATCCTTCCATCAGCGACGGTGACCTCCAGCGCGCAGGAGTCGGGACAATCCATGGTGCACGTCGTGCGAATCCTTGTGCTCACAGCCGGATCGTAACGCGTACCGCTGATGGGTCCAACACAATTCAAAGCGATGTTCACAGTGAAGACAGAAAGATTGGGGAGGCGGTGGGCGGGGCGTCCACCATCACCGATATTGCCGACTCTTTCAACGCCGATGCGGACGAGGTATTCTGCGGTTATTCCTCGATGTATCTGCCGAACCTCGCCATCCACGCCACGCAAACCGATCCGGATTAGTGAGAAACTACGACGGCGGCAGGTTTGCATCGAAACCCTTTCCCTCTCCGGCGCGCTCTTCGGAACGAAGTTTTCTTGGGAAGACTCGAATCATATTGGCCTTTTCCATCCACATGCGAGGTGCGTAGACTAGCGGTCATGCATCAGCAACACAGGTTGGTGGTTGGCTAACTTCGACCAATGAGCGCCTCCAACATCTTCACCAAGCTCGCGCTGTCGCACCGCGCGTATCTCAAAGGAGCCGGGACCACGCCGGCGTTGCCATTTCTCGAATCCCTGAGTTGCACCATCGTCATTGCGGCCGTCGCGCTCACGCCTCTGCTTCACGCAGAGGAAGAACTCGGCACGATGTGGGGCACGGCCACGGAGGAGGCTAAATACTATCCCATCGTCAACATCCCGATTCCTCCCGGCGTTCCGATGCGGCCGGGCAGCTTCGAAGTTCTTCCCGATGGACGGCTCGCCGTCGGCACGCGGCGTGGCGATATCTATTTCATCAAGGGCGCGTTCGAAACTCC
>CANLCA010000073.1 GCA_947487925.1 Verrucomicrobiales bacterium
CACCTGGGCATGGTTGTCATGCGGAACATCGCCATGGAATTGTCGACCCGTCTGCGCAAGGCGAATGTTTCACCGAAGAAGTAGGTCCCGATTTTACCAGCTGACCCCTACGGAAAGAAGCGCTCCAAACCGGTTCTTGTAGAAGATCTGTTTGTTTTCCGCCCCAAATTCATGCACGAGTTTGGTGATTTTCACGTCGAAACAACAGTATTCGGCGATCTCTAAAACCCGGCCTTCCTTCCACCATTTGATCGCCTGCAGCCCTTCCGAAGTTTTCGCCAAGCCCAACGTTGCGCCCGCGATCGAATCCAGTGACAGCCGGTGCTGCAGTTTGCCCTGCAGGTCGACCAGCATATCAAGGGTCGGTACCTGCGAAAGGTCTAAGACCGTGTAGCCGTGGAGAACTTCGTAATCGAACCGCAATTGATTGAAACCGATGACCAAGTCGGCCCGGGTCAATTCCTGTATCAGATCATTGACCTTGTCTTCCCCATAGATTTTGTAGCCTGCCCGGGCTGTGCTATAGGTGACGCCCACGCTCATCCGCATGTCGCGGATTTTGTCCCAGCCGCCGACCTCGTCGGCTGATTTCTGGGTTTCGAGATCGAAGTAGACCACGTTTCGCATGCGTTGTCTGAACCTTAAATGGGGGACAGTGACGCTGCAAAGAAAAAGGCAAATTGGTTGGAATCCCCTTTTCAATGGGTCGTGTTTTCTTCAGATTCGGTGGCTATGAACACCAGCGAGCCTGGGCTTCGTGCCCCGGAGAGCGAACCCGCGAGGTTGAAGATTTATCTTCTTCCAAACCTCATGACCGCGGGGAACCTGTTCTGCGGATTTTTGGCCTTAACCAAAATTGTGGAGGCGGACATCACCGCCAGTGATTTCACGTCCACCATCCGTCATGCGTTGTTCTACATTCTTTTGGCCTGCATTTTTGACCTGCTCGACGGAAGGGTTGCCAGGCTGGGGGGATTCGAATCTCCATTTGGGCGCGAGTTTGATTCCCTGGCCGACATCGTGAGTTTTGGGGTGGCGCCTGCCTTCCTTGTTCATCGCATCGTCTTGAGGGATGTCTTTCCCTCCTACCCGCAGCTGGGGTGGTTTATTGCTTCAGTTTTTCTGATCTGCGGGGCTTTTCGACTAGCTCGATTCAATTGTCTCGCGGCACAGCCCACCGGAGGAGTCAGTAATGAGTTTCTGGGTTTCCCGATTCCCGCCGCCGCAGGGTTGGTCGCGTCTTTGACGCTTTTCCTGATGCACCTCGATGATCGCGACTTCGCCAAAGGAAACTGGCGCTTTGCGCTCCCGTTTTTGCTCGTGTTTTTGTCGATCATGATGGTTAGCGAGGTCAAGTATCCAGCCTTCAAAAAGATCGACTGGCGCACCCGGCACCCCTTCGCGAAGACAATCCTGATCATTTTGCTGGCGGGGTTGTTCATTAGCTTGTGGGACAAGGTGCTTCATTTTGTCCTGCCGCTGATTTTTACGGCGTATCTCATCTATGGTTTTGTCCGGCCCCGGATCAGCCGAAAAGTGCGTGCGGAGCTCGAGGAGGATTCCGCGGGCGAAGGGCCAGGGTCGCATGATTAATCCTGTCGAATTGTCGATCGCCGCCGCCGCCGGGTTCGTCACGGGCTTGATCGCGTCCATCCCCGTGGGACCGGTTAACGTGACGATCCTGAACGAAGGGGCGCGGCGAGGTTTTCGGTGGGCTATTTTGATCGGCGCCGGCGCCGTTGTGATGGAGGTGATTTACTGCGGGCTGGCTTTCGCAGGTTTCTCCGAGCTTTTCCAGTCGAACTCGGTCCGGCTAGGCATGGAGCTGGTGAGTTTTTTGCTCATGCTGTTTCTGGGGCTGCGATATATGTTAGCCAAGTCTGTGGCGGCGACGTCGCGCAGCGTCACCGAGTTCGAGCAACGTCTGCATCCGCACACGGCTTTCATGACCGGGTTCGTTCGAGTCCTTGGGAACCCCGCAGTGCTTCTCTTTTGGATCACCGTATCAGCCACGTTGATGTCTCACGAATGGATGGATGACAACTGGTTGAGCAAGACCGTTTGCGCGCTCGGGGCGGGCGTCGGCGGATTCTCGTGGTTTGCGATTTTCAGCTTTCTGGTTTCAAGGAAACGGGGGCATCTTTCTGCGAACACCCTTCTGCGCATGTCCCAGGGTTCCGGGGCCTGCCTTTTTATAGCCGCCCTGTTTCTTGTGGGGAAGCTCGCCAGAGAGTGGGCTCTCGCAAAGCCCGGCGGCTGGTGAATTTCGCTGGGAAATCAGAGGGCCGCGTGATGCCGCAGATACTTGAGAGCCACGCGAATGTCTTTGGGTTCCTGCGAGTGAATGCGGACCAGGGCGCCCGTTGTGGGTTGACGGATCTCCAGGTCGGAGGAATGGAGAGCGACTCGGCCCAGCAATGGGTGTTCTTCGCGCCCCGGCTTGAGGCGGTAATCGCTCTTCAATTCGGACAGAAAGAACGTTCGACCGCCGTAGAGGATGTCCGCCACTACCGGATGACCCAAGGTGCGAAGATGCACCCTGATTTGGTGGGTTTGGCCCGTGAGCGGAAGGCAAGCCAGGAGGGTGTAGCCTGAGAACCGTTCCAACACCTTGAATTGCGTCACTGAGAACTTCCCATGTTTGGGACTCGCCACCATGATTTCCGGCCGTGAGGGGTGTGGGGATAGCTTGACACTGGCCTCGAACTCGTCGTTCTCTGGCATGCCATGCACGACGGCAAGATAACGGTTGATGGGCTGCTTCGCACCAAATTGGTTGACTAGGTGGACCAAGGCCGGTTTCGATTTGGCCAAGAGCAGTATCCCCGAGGCTTCGAAGTCCAGCCGGTGCACATTCGTGAGGTAGCTGAGGCCACGCTCGTTCAGCCAGCGGGCACCGCGGGTAATGTCCCTGTGGATTAACCCCATCAAACTGGGTCGTTCCTTGTCGTAGCGATCCGGCGACGAAAGAAACTTGGCTGGCTTGTTGATCGCCAGCAGGTCTGCGTCCTCGTAGAGGACTTCGAGGGGCCAAAACTCCTTAGTCGCTGGAGACGAAAGCTTGAGCGGTGGTAGAGGGCTGCTCACCAGGTCTTATTTGACCGATTTCTTTGCCGCAGGCGGCTCTATTTTTGCCAGCTCGCGCTCCTTGATGAACCAGTCGTTGAACGCCTGTATTTGTCTTCGTTGTTGGAGGTTCTGGGTAAATTTTGGCAGATCGGTTTTCATCACGGCATCGTCCGCTGGAGCCAGAGCGCGGAGGTGCACAACAAACCCGCCATCCGAGGTTGTCATATAACCACTGACGCCGCCCGGCTGAAGTTTGAAAGCGGCGGCTTTAAGGCTTTGCAGATCCACGTTAGAGTCCAGGTCCGACAGCGAGCGCGTCGTCTTGGAGAATGCCGAGGGGCTCTTCACAGCGAGTTTCGCGGCCGTCGCGGCCTCAGCGAAACTCTTTCCCTGCGCCAACGTGTTCGTCGCGGCTTGTGCGAACGCCTCCCCCTCTTTGCGCGCCGATTCCTTGGCCTTGCTTTGCGTGTAATCCGTTGTCACGCGCTGCCGGATCGTGTCAAGGGCTGGGACGTCGCTTGGAATTTTTCGTTTGAGCGCGATGATAAAGACGCTGTCCTGGTCCGGCAGGGGCACCGAAAAGGGTTCCTCCGCAGACAATTTGAAGGCCGTTTCGTTGAACAATTCCATGACACGGAACTCAGAAGGGCCTTGGAAACGATCGAATGGGGCGGTTTCTCCGGGAAGCACCTTTTTGGCGGCTGCTAATTTCTCGAGATTGTCGCTGACCACCGGAGTCATCGCGAACAGTTCGTCCGCGAACGCGGCGGCGGCTTTTCTCGCGGCACGCAACGCGAACTCGCTTTTGATTTCTTCCCTGATTTTCTCCTTCGCAGCTTGGGCCGGCAGGGGCTTGCCGTCGGGTCCGACGAAGAAATTCACCCCCCGCTGCAGATAGACTTGGTCCAGCTGCTGGCTGAGGTTGGTGTCCCCTGCCATGAGCTTCTCGGCCTCCGCGGTGTGGTTTGTGGCCATGAACCGGACATAGCTTACCTGGACGCGGTCGGGATTTCGGTAGAGCGACATTCTGTTTGTGTAAAACTTCCCGATCTCCTCGGGAGTGATGGAAACTGAAGCCGTGTGATTTGAAGTCGCAAAGTGGACGAAGGACACCGAAGCGAGCTCGTTCTCCTGACGGTAGAGCGCTTCGCTCTCTTTTGTGGAGATGAGCTTGGCGCCTGCGCTGATGACCTCAACTAAGTGCTGGATCGCGCTCTCGTTTCTGGCGAAGCGATAAAAGTCCAGATCCGTCAACCCGCCTTCAGCCAGTTTGCCCTTGATGAACATGTCGCAGCTCTCCTGCTTGAAAAGCCCGGTCTGCCGGTCTTTGAACACGGGAGAGTCTGCAATCCACTTGGCGGCGCCTTCATCGTTCACTCGGATGCCAAGATCAGCCACTCTTTTCAACAGGAGGAGGCGGTTCCGAGTTTCCTTCTCGGCGTCATAATCGTTTTGGCGGCTCATCGCGTCCTTGGTTGGCCACTCGCCGAACCGGAACAGATAGCTCAGCAGCGACTCCCGGTAAGTTTCCAGGAATTGACGCCTCTCGATGGGTTGCCCATCGACGGTTCCGAGGTCCATGTCGCTATCTTCCCTGCCGCTGCCGTAGCGGGCAGTCGGGCTGAAAAAAACGACAAAAGAAAGGATGATGACGGCGATGATGATGAACCACAGCCACTTTTGATGACGACGAATGCTTGCAAACATACTTCCAATAAATAACCGCGACCCGAAAAACGGACCATATCTGCGCTTGCCTTCGCAGGTCAAACGCAAAAGGGGGAGCAGTTCGGTGTTTACGAGCCGCGGAACTGTGGCACTATGCGCCCATGGACCTGGAAGAGAGAGTGAGAAGCACCCGGGAACGGGTCATGGCGGCCGCCGTCCGATCCGGCCGCGCGCCCGAATCCGTCACTCTCGTGGCCGTTAGCAAGGGGCGCTCCCCTGAGGATGTCCGTAGGGTGTCAGATCAGGGTTTGACTCTGTTCGCCGAAAGTAAGGTTCAGGAGGCAAAGGCAAAAATTTCAATGTGCCCTGGCAGGCTGCGCTGGCACATGATCGGCCATCTGCAGTCCAATAAGGCCCGCGATGCGGCCTTTTTGTTCGAGATGATTCAGAGCGTCGACAGTCTTGCGCTGGCTGAGGAGCTGAACAAGGTCGCGGGAAAAATCGGGAAAACCCTCAAAATCCTGCTGGAGGTCAATGTTGCGGGGGAGTCCACAAAGTTCGGCTATCGCCCTGACTCCGTGCTCGCGGACTTGCCTCGAATCAACGCCCTTGCAAACCTGGAAATCCACGGGCTCATGGGAATGGCGCCATGGACCGGCGAAGTAGAGCGTGTTCGGCCCGTGTTCAGGAATCTGAAGGGGCTGCATGACCAGTGCGGCGGCCTCCTCGGAGCCCCCATGCCGGTGTTGAGCATGGGGATGAGCGGAGATTTTGAGGTGGCCATTGAGGAGGGTTCTACCCTGGTGAGAATTGGGACCGCCCTGTTCGGGCCCGGCCGATTCGCAACGGGCTTCCCTAATGCCCGCTGATGCCTTTTAATTTGTGGATTCGATCAGGATGGGCAAGCGTATGCTATTGGAAATAGTCGATTATGGAACTGACCGCAGAGACATTTGAGTCGGAGCTTGAGGAGGCGCTCAAGTCCTTCGATCGATTCATCGTTTGCATCGACAAGACTCCGGATGAGTGCCGCACGTCGTTGATTTCTCTCATCGAGAAAGCGATCAAGGCTTATGTGAACCGTGAACCCCACCTCCGCCACGGCATCGCTCTTGATAAACAAATCACCATCATGCTCAGCCAGTCCGAAAAGGATCGGCCGCTGTGTGGAATTTATTTCAACCTCTCCTCTCCCTACCACAAAGCAAGGCCTGCCGTTGCCAAGGTCTGACGCCCCCTTTTGTCCCAGACATGATTCTTCAAACGACAGCGGAGCGGGGTGAAGATTGACGCCGGCCTGGATGAGAGAGGGTTGACGAGGGATGAGGGAGTTCGTTTATGGATCTGGTAGGCGACTTGGAAAGGCTTTATCGCCCGGGCTTTGCGAAAATTCGCCTTGGGCAACTGCGGTTAAAAGGATGAAGGCTCGCGGCTCTTTCTTCAACGTTGAGGGTTTGCGGGACTTGCCAATACCATGATCCTCAGCGCTCTCCACCATCGGATCGAATTTCCCAGGCCCCCGGTGGTGATGGGAATTCTGAATGTGACGCCTGACTCGTTTTTTGACGGGGGCCGTTTCGCTCATGTCGAACAAGCTGTGGAGCATGGGCTCCGGATGGAAGCAGAGGGGGCTGAGGTGATCGACGTAGGAGGGGAATCCACCCGTCCAGGCGCGGCGGACGTCTCAGAGGAGGAGGAATGCAGCAGGGTGCTTCCCGTCATCGCTGGCTTGTCGGCCCGGTGCCGGGCCATGATCTCCGTGGACACCCGGAAACCGGGCGTCGCGCGCCGTGCCATCGACTTGGGGGCTTGTATTGTGAATGATGTCGGGGCTGGGGAAAGGTGTTCCGAATTATGGCCGTTGGTTGCGGAAAGCGGAGTGGGCTACGTCCTGATGCACATGCAGGGGGCTCCGGCAACGATGCAGCAGTCTCCCCGCTACGAGGATGTGGTTGGGCAAGTAAAACGATTTTTGGAAGTTCGCATGGAGGGGATCCTCTCCGCGGGAGTGAGGTCGGAGCAGGTCATGCTGGATGTGGGAATCGGATTTGGAAAGCGGCTTGAACACAATTTGAAGTTGCTGGCGTGCTTGGGGGAATTTAAAGGTTTAGGCAGACCCTTGGTGACAGGGTTGTCGCGGAAGTCCATGATCGGCGAACTGACGGGGGCGGCCGTGGAAAACCGTCTGCCGGGCTCCCTTGCCGGTGCTTGTTGGGCGGCGATGTCGGGAACTGAGATTTTGAGGGTTCATGATGTCGGAGAGACGATTCAAGCGTTGCGGGTTGTGGAAGCGTTATCCCGGGCGCGGCTTGCATAGTCGCAACGAATTTCGACGCGCAGGCCCCCTGATTTTGATGTTTTGATGATCCTGAAATACCTCCAGGAAGGATGGCGTCCAGCGGTGGAGATTGTGATCCTCACCGTGGGTATCTACTATTCCACCCTCTTTTTTCGTCGGTCGCGCGGAGCTCCTGTAGTGACTGGTTTCTTGTTGCTGCTGCTGGCCTCCACGGTCGTGACTACCGCTTTGGATTTGCGAGTTTTGCGATGGCTTCTTGGCACCTTTTTCGCCTTTTTCGCCGTCGCCGTGCTGGTGATTTTTCAGCCTGAACTGCGCCGCATGCTCGCTGAATTGGGAAACCTCCCCTTCATGAACACGGCACGGGAACAGCGCGAGAATATTGAGGTTATCGTCCAAACAGTCGAACGGCTCGGGGAAGTCCGCATCGGCGCTCTCATCGCTCTGGAGCAAAGCATCCAACTCTTGGAGGTGGTGGATTCGGGGATCGTCGTCGATTGCGAGGCCACGCCCGAAATGCTCGAAACCATTTTCTTCCCGAATAACGCGATTCACGATGGTGGAGTGATTATCCGGGGCGACCGCATCGCGCACGCGGCGTGCATCTTCCCTCTGACCCAACGTCAGGATTTGCAGAAATCCCTCGGAACTCGGCATCGCGCCGCGATCGGGCTTACCGAGGAAAGCGATGCCGTCGTGGTGGTGGTTTCGGAGGAGACTGGCGCCATCTCCTATGCCTACAAAGGGCAGATTGCCCGGGCGGTGTCATCGGAGGAGTTAAGGGCCTTCCTGACCTCTGTCCTGGTCAAAAGACCTCGATCCAAAGGGGTGTTCGAATGGGTTAAAGCCAGCTTTTCGGAAAGTGTTCTGACACCCGGTGCGACCCAGGAACCCCCTTCGGACCGAGCCAATCCCAGCGGAAAAGGGGCTTCGGAAATTCGCCCCGGTTGACACCCCGACGCCATGTCGCTTCGCGAACTCATCAGGAATAACTTTGGCTGGAAAGCAGCGTCTTTCCTGTTGGCGACATTGATCTGGCTGAGCATCCATGGCGTCATCCAACGAAATGAGCCAGGATTGCCCGCGGTCACGCTGACCGCAGAGAGAAGCTTCCCCGGCCATCCGATCACGGTCATGACCGCCGCTGCAGAAACCCGGGGCTTTACCGTGTCTCCTAGCGAGGTGACGGTCGTAGTCAAGGGCACCCCCGCCATCGTCGAAGCACTAACCCCTGGGCAAGTGCAGGTTTTCGTCGATCTCACCGACGTCCAATCGTTCCAGGGTTTGGCACAAAAGATTCAAGTGTATCCCCCGCCCGGAGTGAAAGTCGTGGAGGTGAGGCCGTCTTCCGTGCGCATCGCCAGAGCGGTCGATGCGCGCCATTGACGCCGGGTCCGGCCCATTCTTTGTTCACCTCCGAACAGTCAGGTGGCGATTTGTGAGGATGGACAGGGCAGCGGCATTTGCTGTATCAACGCCGCGTAGAACTCATTGTTATGACGACGAATCAAAAGACCACAGCGCAAAAGATTTTTGGCACCGATGGCGTCCGTGGAAAGGCGAACCTCGAGCCGGTCACGGTGGAAACCGCGTTGAAACTGGGACGGTCGGCGGCTTGGTTTTTCAAGAACCACGAGACTCAAGCACGCGACAAGGGGCGCCACAAGATCGTGATCGGCAAGGACACCAGGCTCTCTGGATACATGCTCGAAAACGCTCTGTCCGCGGGAATCTTGAGCATGGGTGTGGATGTGTTGTTCATCGGCCCACTTCCGACGCCTGGAGTGGCTTATGTGACGCGCAGCTTGAGGGCGGACGCGGGTATCGTGGTCACCGCTTCCCACAACCCCTACGACGATAACGGCATCAAATTCTTTGGCGCGGACGGCTACAAGCTCGACGACCAGATCGAACATCAGATTGAGGAACGCGTCTTCGGTGGAGACATCGAAAATATTCGACCTACTGCGGAGGCCATCGGCAAAGCGATGCGCATCGATGATGCTCTGGGTCGGTATATCGAGCATGCGAAGGCCTCTTTTCCCAAGGGCCTGACGCTGGATGGCATGCGCATCGTCCTGGATTGCGCGAACGGCGCGGGCTACAAGGCTTCCCCATGCGTTTTGAGGGAATTAGGAGCTGAGGTCATTGTGACAGGCAACACTCCGGATGGTATGAACATCAACGAAGAGTGCGGCTCGTTGTATCCCGCTTCGCTGGCTCAGAAAGTAAAGGAATTTCGCGCGGACATCGGCATAGCCCACGACGGAGACGCCGATCGGGTAGTGCTTTGCGACGAGGTCGGCCGGATCATCGACGGCGATGACATCCTGGCCATCGCAGGATTGAACCTGCTCCACCTAGGGCGGTTGGCGGAGAAGACGGTGGTGGCAACCGTCATGAGCAATGCAGGTCTCGACGTAGCCATTAAGGAGGCGGGTGGCAAGATTGTTCGAACCGCTGTCGGGGACAAGAACGTCATCGATGAGATGATCCG
>CANLCA010000074.1 GCA_947487925.1 Verrucomicrobiales bacterium
ACTTCCCGGGCGCAGCTTGTACGCAAGCAAAAATCTGCCGCCCCAATTCCATCCCTCCACGCCCCCTACCTCTCTCCCATCTTCACCAGATTCCACCGCTCACGCCCAGCAGACACTCAGAAGCATCCTCCGTGCCGAACACAACTGATCATCATTTCCCAGTCGGATACAAAGACATTTCCAAGACTATCCACCGCGATCCCTCTTGGATCCCGAAACCGGGCCGCCTTGCCATTACCATCCAGATGTTCGCTTTGGCCACTCGTGCCGGCAAAGGTCGACACAACCCCAGCCGGATTGATCTTGCGGATGCTATAGTCCCCCGCCACATACAGATTCCCGGCGGTGTCCAAGGCGACATCCTGCGGCAAACGGAATCTCGCCCCGGCGCCGGTTCCATCTTCGCTTCCCGGTGTTCCAGGGAGCCCCGCGACCGTGATCACAATTCCATCGGGGGTCAGCTTCCGGATGGCATGATTGTGAGTATCGGCGACATAGAGGTTCCCTGCGCTGTCCAGTGTGCTGCCTTGAGGGAAATTGAACCTCGCCTGAAGGGCCGGGCCATCCTGATAAGACCCACGGTTGTAGCCTGCCAACGTGCTAGCAGCGCCGTCCGGTGCGATTTTCCGAATTGAAGAGTTCAACCGGTCTGCAACGTACAGATTCCCGGTGGCATCCACCGTAATACCGTGCGGACCCTCGAAACGCGCCGCTGTCCCTACACCATCCACATGACCCCGCATGCCCTGTTCCCCTGCCAGTGTCGTCACCACGCCCGCCGGGGTGATTTTCAAGATGGTTCCAGACTCCTGGGCGACGAACACGTTGCCGGAACCGTCGATCGCAAGCCCTCTTCCGCCAGCAGGTACGATAACCCAGGTGGTCACGACACTCTCCGGCGTCACCTTTCGAATGCGGCCATTACCCCTATCCAAAACGTAAAGTACCCCTGATGCATCAAAAGCAAGACCGTCAGGAGCGTAAAACCGAGCGGTGGTTCCTGTCCCATCCGCTACCCCCCCGTCAGGGCTGCCGTCCCCATCTGCATCCACCACCGCGCCCGCAAAGGTGCTCACCACGCCACCAAGCGTGATCTTCCGGATGACATGGTTGCCCTCGTCCGAAACATACACATTCCCGGCAGCATCCACAGCGATGCCTGCAGGAAACCTAAAGCGCGCCGCGCTCGCGGTGCCGTCCACGTAACCCGTCTGACCAGATCCTTCGCCCGCGAGGGTCGTCACAACTCCCTCCGGCGTCATCTTCCGAACCCTGTGTCCATGATATTCGGTGATGAAGAAACTGCCCCCGGAGTCCCTTGCAATTTGGTAAGGGTAGGCGAACCCCCCGGTCCCATCATCACTTGAGTTTAGGCCACCAGCGAAAGTTGTCGTGGTCCCGTCCGGCTCGATCTTCCGAATTCGGCCATTAATGTGGTCCGCGACGAACAGATTCCCCGCGTTGTCCAGCGCCACTCCGGTTGGTTCGTTGAACCGCGCCAACTGCCCCGGACCATCAGGCGTCGTAACCCCAGGCAAGCCCGCCAATGTGCTCACGGCTCCATTCGGCGCGATCACCCGTATCGTTGCGTTCCCGGCGTCGGACACAATCACGCTGCCGTCCGGATGCACCGCCATTCCCGACGGATTCTTGAAGCGTGCCGCGGCCCCAACGCCGTCCGCTGTCCCGCTGGAGCCCGAAGTGCCCGCAACAGTCGTCACAACCCCCCCAGGCATCACCTTGCGAATGGTGTGATTCCCCACATCCGCGATATAGATATTCCCAAAAACATCCAGATCGAGATCCGACCAATCGTTGATGTTGAATCTTGCATTGCCGCCGGTTCCATCCTGACTGCCTGGATTGTAGCGAGATCCGGCCAGAATGGTGACTTCGCCGGCTGAGTTGATCTTTTTTACCGCGTGTTCCCCGAGGGCGTAAATCACTCCTGCCCTGTCAATCGCCATGGCGCCTGCGGATATCGGCTCGGACGTGCTGACCGTCGTTACTTCGCCCAACGGAGTGACTTTCCGTAAGACACTGCCATTCTGATCACTGACAAAAATGATCCCCGAAGCGTCCACTGCGATTCCCACAATCCTAGAGAACCTTGCGGCGGCGCCAATTCCATCCAGATTCCCTGTGAACTGATGGGTTCCGGCGATGGTGGTCACCATACCGTCTGGACTTAGGCGTCTGACCATCGAGTAAACTCCGTCGGCAAAGTAGGCGTTTCCGCAAGAATCCGCCGCGATTATTCGCGGCTGGCTCAAGAACGCTTGGTCCCACATCCCGTCTTGGAATGAACGGATCCCCTTGTAGCTCGTCCACCAGAATCCCGCCGCAATGGTCACCTCTCCAGCTCTGCTAACGCGCCGGAGAATGTCCAGACCTGCATCCGCAACGAGAATATTGCCATCAGCATCAATGGCGAGTCCCTTCGGTTCACCGAACCGGGCCTGGTTCCCAATCCCGCCACCATGCTGCGGAATGCCGCGCCCGGCTATGGTCATCCACTTGTAGGTGCTCGAGGCAACGGGCGTTGGCGCCACCGGCGGCAGGTTGATTTGCACCGGATCGGCGATGGCGGATTGCGTTCCGCCGGAGTTGAAGGCGATCGCACGCAAAGTCGCAGAGGCGCTAAGGGTGAATGCAGTAGTGTAAAGTGTGGAGGAGGCCGTCGGGGTCGAGCCATCGAGTGTGTAACGAATCGTCCCACCGCTGAACGAAGACGAAAGGGAGATGCTGGGAGACGGAGAAAGTGAGAAACTAAAATTCGTCCCACCCACGCCATTGATCGAGAGTCGCGGCGTGCCGATCGGGGCTTCCGCCGAGTTCCATTTCACGAGCCAATAATCGAAAATTCCGTAATTCGTCGCACTCCGGTTCCCGCCCGGGTTGGAAGCGGAATATCCGCCCACGACATAACCGCCGTCTGTGGAGTCCACCGCCGCGAACGCGAAGTCACTGCCGGCCGCCCCGAAGGATTTGTCCCATTGTTTCGTTCCCGCCGCATCCACCTTAACCACCCAATAATCATAGCCGCCCTGGCTCGCCTCGGTTTTGCTCCCGCCCACACCCGAATCGGAATAGCCGGTAAGGAGAAAGCCGCCATCGGGCGCCTGCCGAACTTCATTGAGCGTGTCCGTACCAGTTCCGCCGAAAGCCTTGTCCCATACCTTGTTCCCGTTGGCGTCAATCTTAACGATCCAATAATCTTCGCCGCCAAAACCGGACGCCGACTTGTTGCCCCCCGCGCCCGAGAACGACACTCCGGCCAACAGGAAGCCGCCGTCGCCGTCCGGAGTGGCCGAATGGAGGTAATCGTGCGCGGTCCCGCCGTACGATTTTTCCCACTGCCTGTTGCCGCTGGCGTCAATCTTGATGACCCAGTAGTCCGCCTGCCCGAAACTGGAGTCGGCCTTGTTGCCATCCGCGCCCGAAGTCGAGAAACCCGCGAGGAGATAGCCGCCATCGCCGGTCGGCGCGATCGCCCGCAGATGATCCAACGCGGTTCCGCCGAAGGCAACGTCCCATTGCTTGGCACCGGCACTGTCGAGCTTCACCACCCAATAATCGTCGCTCCCAAAACCGGCCTGCGACTTGTTGCCGCTGTTCCCGGAGCCGGCGTACCCTCCCAGCAGCACTCCCCCATCCGCCGACGGTTGGAGGGCGAAAAGGTAGTCTGCGCTGGTGCCACCAAATCGCTTGTCCCATTCCTTCTCACCGCTAGAGCTAATCTTCACAACCCAATAGTCATCCCCGCCGTAGCTGGCCTCGGACTTGTTGCCGGTGGCCCCGGATTGGGAATACCCGCCCAGAAAATAACCGCCCCCAGTGCTAGCGGCCAGCACCCGAAATTCATCCGCAAAAGATCCGCCAAAAACTTTCTCCCACTGCTTCACTCCATTGGCATCCGTCTTGACCACCCAGTAATCGCTCCCGCCAAAACTCTCCAAGCCTTTGTTTCCACTCACTCCCGAGGCCGAATTTCCACCCAGGATATAGCCCCCGTCGCTCGTCCTTTGAAGCGCGCTGAGAATGTCATCCCCTGTGCCACCGAAAGACTTGTCCCACACCTTGCTGACCTGCAACTCCAACGGCACCGCGTTCGTGAAGACCGCCGTGAAATCGTTGGTCAACCCGACCGTGATGATGCGCGTCGCGCCTCCCTGCGCATCGCTCGTGGGCGGCCAACTGCGGCGATACGCCAGGTACTGCCCCGGGATCGGTTCGCTGCCGTTTGCCGGAACCGGATCGCCGGGTTTGCGCCAGGTAACGGCGAGATTGTCGGAACTTCCACCCTCTTTCATCAGGGCTTCCACATAATACAACTTGCCGCGCTCAAGGAACACTGGCGCGGAAGCGTTTTCCCGGGACGATCGCCGCTCCAAACCAGTCCAGTCACGCGCCTCGGCCCAGTATGGTTCTCGTGCGATCAAGACTTTATTGGCAGGGTCCTCGTCCGTGCTCAACCAGAGTTCTGAGCTATCGTCGGAGGAAATATAAAATGTGTAGTGACCGCTCAGAGGCGGAATCAGCAGGCCCGACAACCGTTGCCCGTATTCATCCATGACGTTCGGCGGAGCTTCGAAACTGGAAACCGTTCCCACAATATCGGGCGAGTTCGGAAACTTGGCGGCGTTGCGCAACGACTCCATGTTCGAGCCTGGAATAGTCGCATAAACCTCGCGCCGCAGGGCGCCCATTACCAGGTCGGCTGGCTTGTCCGACCACCCGAGGAACGTGCCGTAGCGCGGCGGCGTGGCCGTGAGTGTCACCGTCTCGCCGTAGTTATAAGTCGATTTTTCAGGCGACTTGGCCAACGTACCGCCACCGGTGCCCGACTGGGAAAAGTTGATCACAGGCACGGTCTCGATTCGCACGTAGAGGTTGTCCATGGTAATCCGGCCATCGGTGCCATTTCCAGCCTGAAACCTCATGTATTTGAGCGCGGAAGGGTCGACGGCGATGGAATCGTTGGTCACGGAAAAAACGGTCGCGCCATCCGGGATCGTCCGAGCCGTCAAATGCATGGTGTTCGACTCGATGACGGCCGTATAATGAAAATTCGTGCCGAGTCGCCCAATCTGCGTAATGACATATTGCGGAGTCGAGGCGGGAGACTGCGTGTAGGAAAGGTTCAGCTCAGAATTCGATGGATCCCAGTAACTGTGAGTGAGCGAAACCCCATACTCGGGCAACGGTGCTGGAGGCACGAGTATCACGGCCATGTTCCCCGTTTTGGCGTCCTCGACCGTTCCATCCCACTCCATCTGAACGCGGACAGTGCGGCCTGGCAGGTCGAAAACTTTCCCCAAATTAACCCCGCTCTCCGCAACCGTGGTGACTAGCGACCCAGCGGCAATGGTCCCCGGAGCGGCGTGCCACCCACCAAGACTCCATCCGGCTGGAGTCTGGTTGTCATCCAAATTGTAAAACTCCTGGAACACTGTGGGATCGTTCAGGAACAGTGCCGTAGGCGAACTCGTGGCCACGCCCAACGCGTTGCTCACCACCACCGAATAAGCGGCGAGATCGCTCGGGTTGACGCTGGCGAGCGTGTATGTCGCGCTCGTGGCACCCGGGATGTTGATCCCGTTCTTGCGCCATTGATAGCTGGTGACACTGGTCGTGCCCGCGTTGACATCGGCTGTAAATGTGGCCGGATCGCCGAGTTTCACGAACAAATTAGCGTTGGGCAGCCCACTTGTCGGCACACCCTTGCGGACGGTGGCGTTCTCGTGGTCCGTTACATACACATTCCCTGATTTGTCCACCGCCACCGTGACAGGATTATAAAACCGCGCCTGATTGTAGACACCATCCGTGTTCCCAATCACCCCATACAATCCGCCGATAGTGCTCACCGCGCCCGCCGGCGTCACTCGCCTGATAGTTTGGGCGTAGTGGTCTACCACCAGCAGGTTCCCGGTACTCTCCAAAGCAGCACTAACAGGGCTGTTGAAACGCGCAGCATTCCCAATGCCGTCCGCCGAACCCACCTGACCAGGCGATCCTGCAATCGTCGTGACCACGCCCGCCGGGGTGATCTTGCGGATCGCTTGATTGTAGCGATCGCCGACATACAGATTGTCAGCTCCGTCAATACCAAACGGGCCGTGTGGACTGTTGAATCGTGCCCCGCTCCCGGTCCCATCCGCGTAGCCAGGGCTATCCGCAAGCCCGGCAAACGTGCTCACAACTCTGTCCGGCGTGATTTTCCGGATGGCGCCGCTGCCGTCATGTTCGGCCACGTAGATGTTTCCAGCACTGTCCACCGCCCCGCCGCGGGGACTCCTGAACCGGGCGACCGATCCGTTTCCATCATTGCTCCCGCTGTTGAACGGTACTCCTGCGATGGTGCTCACAACACCAGCAGGTGTTACCCTTCTAATCGTGTGACTGTAGTTGTCCCCAACAATGACGTTGTCCGCCCCATCCACAGCAATGATGCTTGGGTTCGCGAACCGTGCGGCAGCCCCTGTGCCATCGGCGTGTCCCCATGTGCCAGAGAGACCCGCGAGTGTGCTGACAACCCCGGAAGGAGTGATTCTCCGGATCGTATGGCCGTGGTAATCCGACACAAAAACGTTTCCAAATCGGTCCACTGCCAACCCGTGAGGACCGATGAACCGCGCGTCGCTGCCCGTGCCATCCGTGGAACCCCCTGTTCCCGCCAAGCCCGCGAACGTCGTCCATGTGTAATAAGGGCCCGGTCCCAGAATACTCACCACCACCGGTGGCAAGTTGAGCTGCACCGGATCGGCCAGCGCCGATTGTGTCGCGTCCGAATTGAAAGCGATCGCCCGGAGTGTCGCGCTCTGCGAGGCCGTGAAGGGTCCGGTGTAAAAGGTCGAAGCGGTCGTGGGTGTTGAACCATTGAGTGTGTAAAAAATGCTGCCGCCCGTGAATGATGTCGTCAAACTCACTTGAACCGGAGTCGCGGAGTCGATCGTGGAGGAGGTTGGGGTTGAACCATTGACGAGGATTTCCGGCGCGCCCACCGGCGGTTGTTGGGCCAGAACGGGGTTTCCCAGCGTCAGCCAAAGCAACACCGCGGAGACAAGGAGGACATGCAAAGGAAGGAAATCAACCACGGAAGGAAGACCGAAAGGGGACCGAATTTTACCGGGCTGGGAACCTAATTCTTTGTGCCCGCGAATCCACGCGAATCCACGCGAAAGGAACGGGCGGTAAAAATCTCTTACGTTCAGGGAATGTTGGTTCCGATTCGCGTCAATTCGCGTGATTCGCGGGCACTCCCAGGAATTCCTTTCGGTCCCCTTTCGGCCCCCTTTCCGCAGTTCATGAGGAATCCGATTGAACCACGGATGATACGGATAACACGGATAGGGATGAGACCGAGAAGTTTTTCCCATCCGTGTCCATCCGTGAAATCCGTGGTTAAAAAATCCTTGCAAAAAGGAAGGGCTCTTTTTGTTGGCAAAAGGCTGGCCCGCACCCTGAAAAACTCCGGGCGCTTCGCGGCGAAGCCAAGGCACATCATTTCCCATGACGAAAGACGAGAAAAACCCCGGTCGCTCAACCACAGATCCAAACTGCCGGGCTCGACCCTTTTTCCAAGGATCGCGTGTTCTGGGGTTTAAGTAGCAAAAATGGGCGGCAATCGCAAGCCCGAAACCGCTGTTGAAGACACGCGAAGGGATAGGGCGTTGGGGCCACCGCGGAAAGGGGACCGAAAGGGGGCCGAATGCTACCATGTTGGGAAGCCATTCCATTTGTGCCCGCGAATCACGCGAATCCACGCGAATGGAACAGTGTGGTATGACCGCCCCCCTATCTGGAAAGGTGGGTCAAATTCGCGTTATTCGCGTGGATTAGCGGGCAAACATTCCACTCCCCATTTCGGTCCCCCTTCGGCCCGCTTTCCGTGGTTACAATTGGTTCCCCTCTCCCCGGCTCACGGTCTCAGTTCCCTTCACTCCCCCGGACACCCCCTCCAACCGAGCCTCCTTGCTTCGTTCTTCGGGTCGGCGATCCACTTTGACTTTTAAACTCAAGAGCGCACACTCAACCAAGCTAGTGAGCACTCACACAAAGGGTCTGATCGATCGCGCCGCCGCCGAACTCAAAGCGGCCGGCGCACGGGAAGTTTATGTGTTTGGCTCGGTGGCCAGAGGAACTGATATTGCCGCTTCCGACTTCGACATCGCGGTCTCCGGCTTGCCGCCGGCCGTATTCTATCGCATGGGAGCTCGTGTCAGTGATTTGGTTGGCCACTCGGTGGACCTGCTTGATTTGGACGTCAACACACCGTTCACCCGCCACCTTCGAGCCGAGAATGAACTTGTCAGGGTGGAATAGATTTCAAAAGCAGCAAGCCACTGAGCGCGAACAATTGCGTCGTCTCCTCCTGGGCATCCAACCGCTCCTTGCCCAATGCCGCAATGCCGTCCCTAACGAAATCGAACTTTCCGCGCTGGCGGCCATGCTTCATTCGTTCTACACGGGGATCGAAAACATCTTCAAACGTTTGACGGTCGAAGTAGACAGCGAGCGGATTGAAGGCGACGCGTGGCATCGCGAATTGCTCCTGCGCATGATGTCGCCCGCCGCACATCGGCCAGCGATGCTCTCAAAAGAGCTTCATGATGCACTCCTCCAATACCTCCGTTTCCGCCATGTTTTCCGCCACTCTTACTCATTCGACTTGGATTGGGGAAAGATGTCGCCCCTGGTCCTCAATGTGGAAGAGACGCTCTGCCAGTTGGAATGCACTCTGGATGATTTTGTTCGCCGGGTTGGTGAACAATCCAGTTGATCCAAAGGTGCGCGGAAAGCGCAACAGAGTTCACCGCGGAAGGGGGGCCAAAAGCTCGAGAGCGTGAGAGCGTGAGAACCTTGATCTTCGATCACCAAGCCGATACCTTGCTTGAGAGAGACGAGAAAGAAACAATTATGGAGCTCACCGCCAGTTGGAAAGAAGAGGGGCGACAACAAGGTCGGCACGAGGGGCGTTACGAGGCCGATCAGCAGCTCGTGCTTCGGCAGTTGCGCCGAAGGTGGCGCGACCTGGACTCAGCGCTGGCGCTACAAGTGCGCGCTTTGCCGATGGAACAATTGGAAACTCTGGCCGAAGACCTGCTGGATTTCACCAGCCCGGCTGATCTGGAGAATTGGCTAAATCGGTGCCTGCACCAGCCCTCCTAATGTGTCACTCACAAATTCAACATGTATCGCGCGTAAAGACTGTGCCGTTATCGCAATCTACTTCCGTGTAGTTTTTCGAACACTCGCCCGGCGCTCGGCTGGTGGGAAAGACGAGTTTGAGGAGGTCGACGGCTTTGTGTGAAAACCGATCTCGCGACGTGGCGCTGTCGGCACGGGGGGCAGCGCCATGAGCTTCTTGATTTCGCCCAGGATGTACACGATGGTTTGGTCGTGGACGTTCAGACGGTCAGTGAGTTTGCTCTCCAGTTCCGCGAGTTGTCTTGCCAACGCACGATTGTGACCGAGAGCCTCGCGGATCTTCACAAACGCCCGCACGACGAACACGCTCA
>CANLCA010000075.1 GCA_947487925.1 Verrucomicrobiales bacterium
CGGCCACCGCAGCCGCTCCAAATACTCACGGCACGCCTCGTCCGTCGCAAAACGCCCGTCGAAGTCCAGTTCGTCCAGTGGATAATCTTCATCCATGACCCAAACCACTACCGGTTGGGGGTACTGTCGTCAATTGAATAGCCCGGTCGGACAATATGAGGGTGACTCAACGAGTGGCTTCGACTCGTCTCGCGACGCATCGCCACGAGTGCCGCCGGGTTGCCACGAATCTTCTTCGATAGGAATTTCAGGGCGACCGCCTCATGCAAACGTTCATCGAAGGCCTGCCAGACCACCCCCATCCCACCTCGGCCGATGGCGTTTTCCAGGCGGAAACGACCCCCACCAACATGGTGGTTCGGCTGAAGATGGGACTCCCCCCCCATTGCCTCGCCCGTCGAGGCTGATCCGTCACTTTCGAGGGATGACTCAGTGGATCGCATCAAATTGATTGGGAACGGTGGTGCTTTGGCTACGGTAGATCGGAATCACGGGAACGATCCACGAGGACTACAAATCGCGCTTTTCATGGGCCCGTTGGCTCGAGCCATTTGTCAACGTTTGACCGGACAATTCTTTCATTTCACCGAGAGGTTCGTCGAGCATAAACTTTGCCATTTCCCCGACCTCGGGCGAACTACGGAGTCGGTTTGTTCTTTGACTCCGGCGGGGCGACCTCCGCCGCATCGGTGCGGGCCTGGGCCTCCTGTTTGATGTCCTTCACCTTTGAATCAGAGCCGACCATGTTGGACTGGCCCGCAAAGATAAAATATCCGCAAGGTCCTGGTGTCGGCCTCTGCACCGACAGCTTCCAATGCAAGCAGGAACATGGTTGCAAGGAATGTGAGGAAGAACTTGGGAATTCGTTTCATGCAATTGAGAGGCTAGGCAAATAGGCAGAAGAATGAAGGCACGATAATGGTTGTAGGATTATTTTTCGGAATCACTGGAAAACCATTTTTCTGCCATGATTCTCGCGCCTAACCCAACGATGCTACTGGAGACGGGTGAGTTCCGGTGCGTCCGTCGAAGCTTCAATTGCCATGATCGTCTCGCGGACGGACTTAGCCTTCACGAGCATCAGATTTTTGGGGAAGTCTTCTTCGTCCTTTTCAAAGTAGTCGGCAATTTTTTTGAGCTCGGGAATGACCAACTTCGCGTGTGAGCCGTAGCTGACCAGGATTTTCATCAGCTCCGGTGTGCGCTCCTGGCTGTCCCACGGATTTTGATCGCGGGTGTATTTCACGCAGGCGCGGATGCCTTCCTCGATCCGATGCTTGGCCAAAAGTCGAAGGCCTTCCACACGGATCGAGTCGGCGAACATTTCACCGCTCGGGGCGGGTTCGACGATCGCCTTGTAGATGGCGGGCAACAGCGGTTTGATCTCTTCAAAGGAGAGATTGCGATAGACCGATCCGATGCTGCCCCGTGCGCGGCCGTCCTGGTTCTTGAGCCCAGCTCGCACGGCTTTGTAAAGAGCCTCGCGATCCACTCCATCCAGGGATCGGCTCAACATCCCGCGGTCATCGAAAAGGGCGAAGGAAAGATACCGCTGCTGCATTCCGCGCGGGTCAGTCTCCGGATCCGACTGAGCCAGAAGTTCGAGCAGTTGTGGAACCGTCTGCATGGCGGTCGCACCGATGGCTGCCAACGCCTCGGCTGCTTTGATGCGCAGCCAGAGGTCTTTTTCCGACAGAGCTTTTTGCAGCAAATCAACGGCAGGCGCTCCCCGCTTGCGAAGGGCGGCCAAGGCCTGGCAGGCGCCGTAGCGGGATTCGAGGCGCGGCGACTCGAGCATTCTCAACAACGGTGGAATGGGCGCCTGTTTGCGGCGTTCAAGCGCCATCGCTGCCCGCTCGCGAACCACCGGCGACCAACTGCCGAGAAGCTCGAAAAGCTGGTCGTCGCTGAGTTTGTCATAGGCGCTGTGACGGTCCTTGTTGTCCCAACCGCGGCCATCATTGATGAGCGATTGAGCCTCGGCGGCATTGAGCTGCGGGGCGATGCCGGGGCGTTTGCCGGTGAGATAGATTTTCTTCAGCGGCATCGCATAAGCCAGCAGGTAGCCACCGGTGCAATCCCAGCCCGCGTAGCTATCCTCCTCAAGCTCTGGAGGGCCTTGGTGAAGAAAGGTACCGTCCCATCGCCTCGCGAGGTCGAAATACCAGCCGCCAAACTCGTTCATCCATGCCCCGGTCGCTTTCGGGCCAAACTGCGCCACGCCCGGCAGCGACCACAGGATGTTGAAGAAATTCCCGGTATGCCCGGTGTCGCGTTCCGGCCCGTGCGAGGCAATGCTCATACGCGAGAAAAACTCCGTGCCTTTTACTTCACCAAGTAGGTTGAAAAGCACGGCAGCCATTCCGCATTTCCCGTTGTCCTCGTGGTTTTCAATCCACGGATGATGGTCACCGTAGGGAATCGCCCCTTTTCCAATGTAGAACCTCAGCAATCGGGCGCTCAGCTCGATCGCGCGGGCCACCTCCGGATCTTTCACGCCCGCAGAACGCGCCATCACAAGCGAAATAGTGAGCGGTAATCCCGGGGAATTCATCATCCCATAGCCGCCAAGTCGCCCATCCGGCACCGCGAACCCGTGCCCCCATGACCCGACCGCACTTTGCCCCCTGGCCGCTTCCATCGCGATCCGCCGCAAGCCCGGCATGACCGATTGGTCGCCGGTCGCCATCACATACTCGGAGAGCAGCATCATGACGTAGCCGTAGTGCCAAGTCTGCATCGAGCGGGAGGTGAAGCCCGCCGCCCAGTCCGCTTCGCGCTTCACCAGCGGGAGATAAGCGGGATCACCGCTGGCCAACAAGGCCAGCGCATTCAGAGACCGAACGATGGGGTCCTCGTTCTCCGAGGTCTTCGCCATTTTCTCCGCAAGCGCCTTGCATCCTTGCTCCAGAATGCGCTGCGATTTCGAGCAGTCAAAAGGCGCAGTGCCGCTGTAGCTGCCGAGCACAGGGAGTTTCACCATGACCTCCGCCGCCTTGCCCGTCCGCCAACGAGTCAGTGTGAGCCTCCCCTCGCCCGCCTCCGATTCCGCAACGGTGAGCGCTTTGCCGAACTCCGTTCGTGGGTCGTACGAAAACGCCTTCCCACCGACACCCAGGAGCACGTCGCCAACCGCGAGGATGCCATCGGCTGGAGATCCGGTCTCGACTTTGGTAATGGAAATCTGCCGGGCGTCAGTCGTCACCATCTTGTCGCAGAAGATCCAGCCTCGAGCTCCGGTGGCGCCTAGATTCCAGTCGTGCTTCGCGCCTGCGGGAATGGCCTCGCCTTTGATGAAGTCGGGCATCCTCACCGGCTGCCGATTGTCTTCGGCGAAGGCCGGACCTGCGAAGGCGAGGGTAAGGATGGCAAGGCTGAGACGGGTGAAGCGTGTTGCTTTCATGGAGGAAGAATTGGTGGCTTTGGGATGATCCTCAAAACGGCCGTTGAACAGGGTGAAGATTTGCGAAGGTTTGGATGAGGAAGTCATGACGGAAAACGAGGCATATCCGTTGAGGATCTAGTGGATGATTCGGAATGATTTTATCGCCAACATCTTGCGAAGATTCGTCACGGGCAAGGCAACTGCCGTTTTGAGGATGAAGGTACCGCAGGATGAATGCAGTGGATAGCAGGAAGTTTAAGCAAACCCCTCTGCATTCCTCCCGAAGTTCTTGGTGGCCGCGTGAGTCCAAAACATGGAACGATGCCTGAGGTAAGGCGCACCGTCCCCGCTGAGCTCTCGGGGATTCGGAAACTGAAGGCACTTGGGGCAGCTGGAGGGGTCCACTTCATAAACCTGCTCGATCAACACGGCCCGTCGCTTGCCTGAGCCATCGGGAGAACACCGCGTTGGCCAAGACCTTGACAGAGCTGGGGTTGGCCCAGGATCCCGACCCCGCCGGGAGTCAACTGGAGCAACCGAACGGCAAAGCCCGAATCACATCCGAAGTGTTTGATGCAGCTCAGAAAAGCTAAGGGTCCTACTCAAACCAAACGCGAAGCCAGATCGTTGCTGCCGCCGACGTCCGTCAAACGGTGTTCTCGGCCCTGGAACAAATAAGTCAGCTTTTCGTGATCCAATCCGAGCAAGGAAAGGATCGTCGCGTGGGCATCGTGGACGTGCACCTTGTCTTCCACGGCCCTCAGCCCCAGCTCATCGGTCGCCCCGATGATGCTGCCGCCGCGGATTCCTCCGCCAGCCATCCAAAATGTAAACCCATTGGGATTGTGGTCGCGGCCGCTGGCGCTCTGCGACGTCGGGGTGCGACCGAACTCGCCGGACCAAACGACCAAGGTTTGCTGCAAGAGGCCGCGAGCCTCCAGATCCTGCAATAGAGCTGCAATCGGCTGATCCACCTTCCGAGCCTGTCTTAAAGTCCCTTCGTAGGCATCGTCATGGTGGTCCCAATCCTTGCTATCGCCACTGCCCGAGATGACTTGGACGAAGCGCACTCCGTGCTCCACCAAGCGACGGGCGATCAGGCAACGAGTTCCAAAATCACGCGCCTTGGGGTCCTCCATCCCGTAGAGCTTCCGGGTGGCATCGGTCTCCTTCGCAATGTCGACGGCATCGGGCGCCGCTGTCTGCATCCGAAAAGCCAGCTCATAAGCGGCGATGCGCGAACCAAGCTCACTCTCGGCCGAAAGAAGGCGCTCGCTATGGCGATGGTTGAGCCATTGCGAAAAATCAAGCACTCTCCTCTGTTTCCTCGATGTCACGCCTTCAGGCCGATTCAGGTAAAGGATCGGGGATCCTTGGCTCTGGATCGGAGCCCCTTGAAAAATCGCGGGGAGAAATCCGTTCCCCCAGCAGGGCGTCCCGCCTTTGAGTTTGCCGTCGGGCTCCGCAAGGACGACCATCGCCGGAAGGTTGTCCGCCACCGACCCCAAACCGTACGTGATCCACGCTCCCACGCTGGGCCAACCCATGCGCGACTGGCCGGTGGTGAGGACGTACTGCGCTGGCGAATGGTTGAACGCGTCGTGATGGCAACTCCGTATGACGGCGAGCTTGTCGGCGTGCTGTTGCAGGGCCGGAAAAGCTTCTGAGATCGGAATCCCGGACCGTCCGCACTCGCGAAATCGTAGCCGGCAACCCAGCAGCGGTTGCTGGGTAACATCGGTGAACTGCGCGGGAATCTTGCCGAAGCTTTCTGGCATCCGCTGCCCGCTGAGCTTGTTCAAAAGCGGTTTTGGATCAAAAGTTTCCATCTGGCTGGGACCTCCCGCCATCATCAGAAATATGACCGACTTGGCCCTTGCGGGGAAATGCGGCGCGCGAGCGGACAGGGGCGAAGCAGCTTCCGGAGCTCTCCCTCGCAACACGTCGGCGCGACCCTCCCTTTCGAGCAAGTCCAGCAGGGCCCAAGCGCCCATGCCGCATCCGACGCGCGTGATCCAATGCCGACGAGACAGCGGTGTATGATATGGATTCATAATCTTTGCGAGGGCGTAGACCCTATCCATTTATTCGATAAAAATGAACTCGCTGGTGTTGAACAACGCCAGGCAAAAGGCTTCCAACGCGATGCGTTCCGAAGCCTGCGTTTCGACCTTTGGGGTCCCTGCGCTTGTCCTCAGAAAATCCAACGCATGCTCAACCTCCGCTTGACTGATGGGCCGGCCATAGACGTAACGCCACGCGATAGCAACGCATCGCCGGAGTTCCCCCTCACCCTCTCGCCAAAGCCGCCGGGCAAAGGCCGCAGCCTGTTCTTGGATGGTGCGATTATTCAGCAGCGTCAGGGCCTGGTTGGGCACGGTTGTCACATCCCTCCGGGCACAGCTGGCGATGTTGTCAGGAAGGTCAAAAGCGCCAAGCATAGGAAATCGAAACGAGCGGCGCGTCAGCAAATAGACTGCGCGACGATTCGACTCCTCTGGGCTGCTCGAGGGCCACTTAAGAAAATTACCGATTTGCTCCTGATCATCAAGCGGAGGCGCTACAGGCAAACCGTACATTTCAAGGCTCAACGTGCCCGCAGCGGCGCGGAGACTGTCCCAGACCGCTTCAGCCTGCAAACGTCGCGGCTGAAAACGAGTGAGCAACCGGTTGTCAGGATCGCGACGAAGCATCTCAAGTTCCGCGGTCGAAGACATTTGATAAGTGCTCGAAAGCAACACCAGGCGATGGACATGCTTCAAGCTCCATCCGCTTTCCACAAACTGGACAGCCAGCCAGTCCAGCAGCTCGGGGTGGGTCGGCCGATCGCCTCGCAGCCCGAAGTCGTTGGGTGTTCGAACAAGCCCTTCGCCAAAATGCCCCTGCCAGATTCTGTTCACCAGAACACGCGCCGTCAGCGGATTGGGCTTCGAAGCGATCCAATTCGCCAGGCTGACGCGCCATTCTTTCGGGTGTTGATGCGCAACTTCGTGCCCGTTGGCCAGGACTGCAGGAAACGCGGGCGCGATCTCCTCGCCAGGGTGCTCCAACTCCCCTCGCTTCAGCAGGTGCGTCTTTGGGACCGATTCGCGCAAACCAAGGCTGCGCACTGGAATCTCGGAGCCCTCGCCCTCCAAAGCCAAAGCGCCTTCAGAAATCAGGAACGCCTCTGGATCCTCCACTAGGTCGTCCGGTTTTGCCGCGCTGGCTCGTTGAGCATCGGGGCTCAACGCACGCCAACGCTTGGTTCGTTCCAGCCTGTCGCTCAATGCTTTATCATGCTTTACCCGATACTCCCCAAGGCGTCGAAGGTGACCTTTCCTGATCTCCTCACTCGGCTCCCGCCTTGCCCGCTGCTTGATTTGCTCAAGCTCGAATTGTTGGAGCGTGCTATTGAGAGCGGCCCGCCCTTTCGGATCCCTGGTATTGTTCTTGAAGTCGAACTGGTCGCTCGCCGAAAACATCGCCTGCAAACCAAAATAATCACGCTGGGTGATCGGATCATACTTGTGGTCGTGACAGCGCGCGCAGGACAAGGTCAACCCCAAGAATGCTGCCCCTGTGGTGTCCACCGCATCCGTGAGTTGATCATACTCGAGCTTCCCGCTCACCATGCCGGCCTCCTGCAAGACCGGGCCTGTCGTGTAAAAACCCGTGGCCAATTGGGACTCCAAATCCCCGTCTTCCATTGCATCCCCGGCGATCTGCTCCCGAATAAAACGGTCAAATGGCTTGTCGGAATTGAAGGCGCGAATCACGTAGTCCCGATAACGCCATGCGTGCCCAAAAAAGAGGTCGGTTTCAAAACCGCCCGAGTCCGCATACCGCGCCACGTCCAACCAGTGGCGGCCCCATCGCTCGCCGTAGTGAGGCGAAGCGAGCAAACGGTCGACGAGCCTCTCGTAAGCCAAAGGCGAGGCATCCCGAAGAAACACGTCAATCTCCACGGGTGTCGGCGGCAGCCCGATAAGGTCGAGGGTCAAACGCCGGATGAGCGTCATCTTGGAAGCCGCCGACGCCGGTCGCAGCCCGGCCTTCTCCAAGCGCTGCAAAATCCAACGATCCACCGGAGCCCGAGCCCAATCCTTGTCTCTAACGATCGGCAGCTTGCCGCTTTGTGGGGCGATAAATGCCCAGTGACCCGTGGGGCCGGCATCCACACCCCCCCTGCCCCCCGACGACTGAGCCTGAGTCGATGCAGCCGGCCGCTCAAGCGATGCCGGAGGCAATCGGTCGCTCGCCGAAAGGGACTCCGCCACGAGGACCACGTTCATGAGCGCAGCCGAGAAAACCGTCGCTGCGGCAATTCGCATGAATCGGTCAAAACCTCTTTTGGAAAATCTGGCTTCCATGGCCTTGGTGGAACATATCAGCACGGTGGCCACCACCTCTCAATTCGGTCAAGCGCGATTGATTACCCGACTCGCGCACGCTGCCTTCCAACACCTTGGCCACGCGCAGTGGCTCGCCGACTTCGCGGAAAAACCTTCCTCGGACCTGCCCTTGAAGGTGAACGGAGAGCCAAGTCTCGGCAGAGCACCCCCGTCAACCTGGCCAGCAAGTTGAGCAGTTGCTCCGTCATTGCGTTGCCGAGATGATCGTCCGCCTTGTTCGCGCTCAGGTTCACGAACCTAAGCACGTCGATGGACTTCTGGTCAGGGACGGGCGCGGCGCTCAATCCGGAGGGTGAATTTGTCGACCTCGATGAACTCAACACTGGCTTCGTCGCCAAGCAGGATTGACGAACGAGCCACCCGCCGACGCCGACTGCGACCGGCACGAAGGTGGCGGAAGAACGCCGGCGATTGGGTGCCCAACGCCGTGAGAGGTTTGTGCGTCTTAAAATCAGTTGCGGATGCTTGATTGCGTCAGCCGATGGGTCCAAGATGCGCTGATTCCAGAAGGATTCAGAGAATGAAACGTCGCACATTTTTGAATACATCAGTTGGAGCCTGGGGGATGTTCGGTATGGCAGGCCTCGATTTCCTATCCCGTCTTCCCTCTGTTTCGGCGGCTGAAACCAAACTCGAATCGTCCCGGGTGCGATTTGATCCGCTCGTCGAACCTCTGGTCCGATTTGTGGAGGACACGCCGCGTGAGCGGTTGCTGGAGGAGATGGCGTTCCGGATCAAACAGGGACTGAGCTATCGCGAAGTGCTGGGCGCCCTATTCCTGGCGGGCGTGCGCAATATCCAGCCCAGGCCCGTGGGTTTCAAATTCCATGCGGTGATGGTGGTGAACTCGGCGCATCTCGCGAGCCTTTCCTCTCCCGACTCCGATCGTTGGCTGCCGATCTTTTGGGCGCTGGATCAGTTCAAGTCGTCGCAGGCGGCCGATGTTCGTGAGGGGGATTGGAATCTCGGACCCGTGGAAGAGTCCGCCGTTCCTCCCGGTCACCAATCGAGGCAATCCCTAATTCAGGCGATGGATCGATGGGACGAAGCGGCTGCCGATGCCGCCATCGTGGGGCTGGTCCGGACCGCTGGCGCCCATGAGATCTTCGAGTTGCTGGCGCGTTACGGGGTTCGGGATTTTCGAGAAATCGGGCACAAGGAAATCTATTTAGCCAACAGCTTTCGCGCTTTGCAGGTCATCGGTTGGCAACATGCCGAGCCTGTCCTGCGTTCCGTGGTGTACGCGATGCTGGACCGCGATGGCGAAAAAGCGAACCCATCGAAAGCGGATTTGCCCGCAGACCGCCCGTTTCGTCGGAATCTTGAGCTGGTGAGGATGATTCGCGGGGACTGGTTGGATGGAAAGCCCGATCCCCAGGCCACGACGGAATTACTGCGGTCGGTCCGTGAAGGCTCCGCCCGGGACGCCAGTGATTCGGTGGTGGAACTGCTCAACCGCGGCGTGGCGCCGCAGTCGCTTTTTGACGCGCTCTTTATGGGCGCGGGCGAGCTGTTGATGCGGGCGCCGGGGATTCTTTCGCTGCACGCCTCCACGTTCACCAACGCGGCGCACTACGCCTGGCGAAACACGCGCGATGACGAAACCCGTCGGCTCTTGCTGCTGCAGAACGCCGCGTTCATGCCTTTGTTTCGGGGCAACTCCAAGGCCAAG
>CANLCA010000076.1 GCA_947487925.1 Verrucomicrobiales bacterium
CACCGGGAACCAACGGGTGGAGGGCGTAGCCATGGATGGCTTCTACCAGATCCGGGAGGGAGAGACTGTCGCTAGACCTTGGCGGGTACGCTCTTTCAACCTGAAAGGTTAGGAGCTGGAAATAAGTAACAGTAGCAACCTCGCTTGCTCTTTTGGCCAAGGCCGTCGTTGCACATTCGTTACAGATTCCCTTGGATATGCGCCTCAGTCGCGCCCAGGCCTTGGCCAAAATCCCCTCGCCATCTTGCCACCTTTACTTCTTTCCAGCTCCCTAGGGACGGACCCTGTAAACTTTCAGCGCGTAAGCCTCGGCATCCTTCAAAGTTTTAAACAGCTTTTCATCCAAATCCTCAAAACGCGGATCGCGACCCAACTCAGCCTGCAACGCGTCCCTGCGCGTCACCACCATCAGCTCAGCGCCGGAGCTGGCAATACGCTGCGCAGTGGGTTTGAGCTCGTCACCAAGCCAGGGTTGATCCATGTAATAAGCCAGGTAGATACCTGTCCTGCCTCCTGTGAGAATCGCGCTGCCCGCCACTCGTCCGGAAATACCAAGACCCTTCAGCCTAGCCGCCAGATCGCGGGCGTAGAAGGAGGCCGGATCCGGAGCCCCATCCAATGCCATCCCCATGGGCCGGAAGTTCGGCGCCAAAAACACCAAACACAAAACTGCTTGTGCGACTCCCACCCACGCCCCGAGCGGGGTTGCCCTCAGCCCCGTGCCGGTCAGTTCTCCGAACCTTTCCAATCCGCCAAAGCAGACGGCCAACATCAGCGGCAGCGCGAAAAAGAAGTAACGTTGATCGAACCAGCTCAGATACACCGGGAGATACAACAGGACCAAACAAACGATGGGAACCCAGGCGATCTCCCAGGACAAAACCGGGCGGCCCTCGACCCTTCGTCTCATTCTAAAGCCCAGACTTACCGCCGCCCCAAACAATCCCAAAACACCCACACCAAAAGCATCAAAACTCCCAAGCAACCCCACCGCAGTCTCCGCGTTCTTTTGGATCAAACCGATCTGATGGGTGCGGTAGGCCGCATTCTCAAGCGGCGACCAGTATCGATAGTTCATCCCGCTCGGATCTTCCCATGAAGTAATGCGCCCCTGATCGGGGCTGTGGAAAACCCGTGCGAATGGATGATACCGCTCCAGATCCGCTGGTCCTACCACGGCATGCGCGATGGGTCCGGAGGTCGAGAAGACCGGGCGACCATAATGAAAACTGAGCACCAGGATCCAAGGCAGGCACACCAGCCCCGTTACTCCGAGGGTTCGAAGCCAAGCCAACAAAAATGACCGAGCCGAGCAACCTTTGGATTCCGCGGCAGACATGAGAAACCCGCGCCGGAACAGAAACCATCGCGCCATGGCCACCGAGGTGATGACCGCGCCGGCCAGCGGCAATCCAATCGCCTTCGCCAGATAAGCTCCACCCCAGGCCGCGCCGCAAGCAGCCTGGCACCGAGGCTGACTCAGCCAGTCCGCGCTGCAAAGTTTTGCCACCGCGACCAACGACAAGCCCGACAGCAGCAGATCCGGAGAAATGTTTTGTCCCGCCCAGGCAACGGAACAGACAGCCGTGATCCCTTCCGCGCATAACACGGACCTCGGACGTAACCCTCCGCTTCGAATCACATAACTCGACCCGAGCCAAAACAAAACGGCGCTCAAGGCCATCACCAATCGCGCCGCCATCAAAGGGGGCATCCCCCCGTATATCATGGGTGCCATCAGCCAGCTCAGCAATGGGCCCCAATAACCCGACACAGCCAAATCCGCGCGGCCTTCGACCCAATGCCTTGCGATCTGCGAGTAGGCGATGGCGTCCGTGTTCAGGTTATCTCGATTCGACCAGGCCGCCATCATGCTCCCGATGACGACAACGCTCAAAGTAACCCAACCAACACGGTCCCCCTTCAACGTCTTTCCCGAGTGCAACCCGGCGCGTTTCTCAATCATTTGAAACCACCTTTCCTCTATCGAACGTCTTGAGAACACCCACGAATGAAAGCCCAAAAGCGCGAATGGAACATGGAAAATTGGCCCAGACCCAGCGTGGGCTGATCTGGTTCGCGTCCAGGGGCGTGAATTCGTGGTGACCCGCCTGCATCGTTACCTGACAGCGTGAGGTTTCTCAAACACGAACAGATGATTCAATCCGAACTGAAATGTCTTGTGGACCTGCAACCGCAGCCCAGCCGCTTCGAATAATGGCCGAACTTGTTTCGGGGAGAATCCGTAATGCTCCCCAACGCACATCCCGTCAGCCAACCGTAATCGGATCAACCAGTCCAGAATCCCGTCCACTTTAGGGGATGGGACTGTGATGAGCACGCGTCCAGCAGGGTTAAGCCAAGCGGCGCACCGGGCTGCGAGCCCAGGCTGCTCCCCGGCAGGAATGTGTTCCAGGACAGCCAGCATCACAATCGCATCGAAAGACCCCAGGCTAGGCAATTCGCCGCACACCGACCCTCGTATCAAGCGGACGTCGCCCGATTTTTGCTCCGAAGCCGCTTCCAGGGATGGGTCCAAGCCGATCCCGTGCACGCCCATGGAAGCATAACGGTGAAAGAGAATGCCATCGGCGCACCCCACGTCGAGCACACGCGCGCCTCGGAACAAAAATGGCCTCACTTTGGCAAGTCGCCACGATTGCAGGATGCGATCAATTGATGTCACGATTGTTGGGACCCTTGTATAGCCGCGACTCACCCGAGTCACAAGCCGCTTTCGATCCGAGCTAAATCGTCCCCGCGCATTGATCTTCTCGGGCCCCTCAACGTATAGTGAAGCCCATGTCCCGCCTCGTCGTGGCACGCCACTACCGTAACGGAATCGATTATGAGCTGGAATTCGACCCAGCGCAGGAACAGGTTCTCGGCTGCAACCTAGCGGCTACAGCCAACCGGAGGCACCCCGATTGCTGGATCGCCCCGGCCCTAGTCGATTTGCAAATCAACGGCTACGGCGGCGTCGATTTTCAAGGGGATGACCTGCGGGAGCAGCAGCTCCTGGGGGCCTGCGCCGCGCTTCGCCGAGACGGCTGCGGCCTGTTTTTCCCGACGTTAATCACAGATCTCTGGCCTCGAATGCTCCATCGACTCGCTCACCTCAAGGGGTTGCGGGACAAACATGCCGTCCTGCGTAACATGATGGCTGGGTGGCATCTCGAAGGGCCCTTCCTATCGGATCAACCTGGTTTTCACGGAGCACACAATCCAAGCCTCATGTTGGATCCATTGCCAGAGCACATTCAAGCCATCAAGTCCATCACTGGCGATGATCGTGTGATCCTCACAGTCGCTCCCGAACGTCCGGGAGTTTCTGATTTCATCCAAGCCGCCATTAAAGAGGATTTCACCGTGTGTTTGGGGCACACAAACGCCTCGCGCGACCAGTTGGACGCCGCCATCAAAGCAGGCGCCGCCAGCTTCACTCATCTGGGCAATGCAGTGCCCCAACAACTGCATCGCCACGACAATGTCCTGTGGCGAATGCTCGATTCCGAAGGCATCGCTGCCAGCCTCATCCCGGATGGTGTCCACCTTCCGGCCATGGTGTTTCGATCCATTTGGAAAATGATGGGTCCCGAACGCCTTTTTTTCACGACTGACGCCATGGCTGCCGCAGGGGCACCTCCTGGCCGCTATCACATCGGCGGCTTAGAAGTGGAAGTGGGCCCGGACAAAGTGGTTCGCCAACCTGGGGGCTCAAATTTCGCAGGTTCCGCTCTCGAACCTTCACGCGGCGTTGAACACGCCGCCGTAATGTTGCGAATCCCCTGGCAAGAGGCCTGGCATGCCTTTAGCGAAACGCCCCTTCGCATCCTCAACCAACGCCAGCGTCCCTCTCTCAAGTCATGCGTCAACCCCATGTGTTGTCTGATTCCGTTTTCTGAATCCTTTGAGCCATCGAAAATAAAAACTCTTCTAAGTCACCCAGTCCTCGGTTCGGTCTGAGAACTGTTCCATTCTCGTCAACCCTCCATGATTCCATCCCAACTCATCGAGCCTCCCGATACCTTTTTTCTGTCGGCAGCCATCGGCTGGATTGAATTGGGCGACCCGGCTGAAGCGGAATTGGAGCTTCTGCGCATGTCGCCACACCTAACCCAGCATCCTGATGTGCTGGAAGTCCACTGGATCATCCTCGCCTCAAGGCAAGCTTGGGATCAAGGATTGGCCGTCGCCCAACAACTTTGTCAGAAAGCCCCGGAACGACCGAGCGGTTGGCTGCACCGGGCCTACGCCATGCGTCGCGCCTCCAGTGGGGGTCTCGAAGAAGCCCTGAAACTTCTCCAGCCCAGCGCCGATCTGTTCCCAGACAACCCCACGATCCGCTACAATCTGGCCTGTTACACATGCTTGCTGAACCGACTCGGTGAGGCTCGCGAGTGGTTGGCACGAGCTCGCCAGATCGGCGGCAAAAAGACGATCCAATCGATGGCCCTTGGCGATGCTGATCTTGAAAGATTGTGGCCGGAGATCAAGCGGTGGTAGCGCCCTCCATGAACCAAAGTCGGGCAGCAATCAGGGAGGAACGTCCCCGCCTGCGCACCCGCGGGCGGAATGTGGAATGACACGTCTTTCGAAAATTGCCGTTTTCTCGATCTCAGCCGCTCTTGCTGAGGTCAGTCCATTTTTGATCACATCAGTTTGAGCCGAGGAAGATCCTGAGTATCCACTAGTCCGACGGGTTCCTGCTGGGAATTGACGATCACTAAATCGTCAATGTTACGCTCGTTAAACACTTTGAGCGCCTCCACGGCGAGGGCGTCCTCGCGAATGCGAACCGGGTCGCGAGTCATGACTTCGCGAAGAGGCTTGTTGAGTATCCCAATATCGTCAGCCATACCGCGACGGAGGTCACCATCGGTGAAGATCCCCATCAGCTTGCCTCGGGCGTTCACCACGGAAACGCAGCCGGACCGGGCCTTGGTCATTACCAGCAAGGCGTCCCGAACAATCATGGATTGCGAGGCGACGGCGTTTCGTGAACCGGTTCGCATGATCTCACCCACGCGCGACAGCAAGGCCCTGCCGATCGCGCCTGAAGGATGGTATTTCGCAAAATCGTTCCTCTTAAACCCGCGAGCCTCCAAAATCGACATCGCCAGCGCATCGCCCAAAACCAGCATGGCTGTGGTGCTCGAGGTAGGAGCGAGGTTGAATGGACACGCCTCCTTTGGCACCTTACATCTCAACACCAGATCACTGTGCCGCCCAAGGGTGGACTTCGGGAAAGCGGTCATGGCAATCAGCCGGACCGAGAACCGCTTCAACGCGGGCAGCAAACGCAGGAGCTCCTCAGTCTCGCCGGAATAGCTCAAGGCGAGAAAGACATCCCCGTCGTTCACCACGCCCAGATCGCCGTGCAACGCGTCGACAGGGTTGAGAACCACAGCGGTGGAGCCTGTGCTCGTGAGTGTGGCGGCGATTTTCTGGCCGATGTTCCCTGACTTCCCGACACCTGCAACGAGGATCTTGCGTTGATGGCGCAGAGCCTCGGTCATCCATTCCACGGCGACATCGCATGTGTCATCCAACTGAGATCTCACAGCCTGGATGGCTGAAAGCTCCACATCAAACACTTCGTTTGCTCGGCCCAGAAAGCTCATGTCGGCAGTCTGCCATGCTCGCCGGACCTGTGCAACGGCGCGAGCACCCGGGCTTGGTTGGGAGCCATGCTAAACGTGGCCGGCAGTTCTCCCGCCGGGTCTCCCTCCAGCTCAACAGGCGTCCGCGTGGCCCCAGAAGCTCTAAACCCCGCTGTTTGCAGATAATCGACACCCGTCATCTTTGCCCAGTTTCCGGTCAAAACCGCCAGGCTCGCCTGCACGAGCGTCAAGGCCGTCACTCTTTTGAAAATGCACACGTCGAGAAGCCCATCATTCTGTTTCGCGCGATAAAACACCGCGTGATTGCCCCCGTAAAGGCGTCCATTCCCCACCAGCACCGCTTCCCCTGAATGCGTTGTTCCCGCCGATTCCACCTTCACACGGTGCGCCTTGCCGCCATACGCTTGAATCGTCGCAACAATATAGGCCACCATTCCCAGTTTTTTCTTCAACCTCCAACTCACTAATTCCACAGCTCGTGCGTCCAAACCAGCGCCCGCGAGCTGAAGGAAATGTCGGGGTTGCACTCCATCCCGACCAGAGAGTTGCACAACCGGCAGATCCACCCTCTGCTCGATCCCCTCCAGAACCGTTCGCCAGGCAAGTGCGGGTTCGGATGAAATCCCGAGCTCGCGGGCAAACACGTTGATCGTTCCGAGAGGCAAAACCCCGATCCGGGTCTGGCAAATCCCGCCGGGAACGTCGGCAATGCCGTTCACAACCTCATTAACCGTGCCATCGCCGCCGGCGGCCACCACCACATCGAAGCCTTCAAGAACCGCGTTTCTTGCCAGAATCCTCGCGGCTCCGGGTGCGTCCGTTGGGCGCAGCACGCAGTCCTTCTCGAAACGGCGCAGAGAGGCGGCCCAATGCCGGGCTCTTTCGCCGCGCGCAGACGGATTGAAGATCAAACAAATCCTCATAAAACAACCTAGATCAACCCCAGGTCCCCTGTTCCCTACGCAACAACCTCAGCCTCGAGGCCATAGTTTAAACCACACCTTGGGTGACGACTGCTCAAGAATATCGCGGAACAAATTCTCCATCGTTCCTGCCTGCGGCTCGTCGAGGCGTCGGCACAGAACCATCGCGACGATGAACACAGCCCATAACAGGCTGAAGAAAACGCTGAACCGGTTCCATTCGAAGTCATGCCATCGAACGTGCAATGGGGCCAACAGATCAATGAAAACACCCCAGAGGATGGGGGACAACCCCAGCACCACACTCCCTACCACCGTAAAAAGTGCAAAAAAGTGACTCCGGCCCATCACCGGAATGGTCAACATGGCAAGCCGCGTGTGGGCCATCTGTACCAGAGCTGCGGTCAACCCCATGAGCAATTGCAACGCCAACAGCAAGCTCATGGAGGGTCTAAGAATTCCGCCCGAAATCAAAACCCAACCGGCAAGAATCACCATCCAGGTCGCAAAACAAACCCCCAACACGGGCTTGCTCCCAAACCGATCCAGCCTCGAGCCCAGAATCCAAAGACTGAACCACCCCCCGAGATACGAGACCGCCGTGACCAGGAGAATCGTGCGCTCGGACATCAAGGCCTCCGATTTCAGGAGTGCGACCGAGAAGGTCGTGATCCCGCCATACCCTACAGACCAGGCCAGCACCACGCGCAAAAGCTTGTTGAACGGCGGATGAGCCGCCATGGCAAACCACGGCACAGGTCCCTCACCAGATGGGGGTTGCGTGCGCGTGTCCGCGTCTGGGATCCGCTTCAGAAACCAAAGGCTGATGACTCCCATGAGGCTGCTGAACGCGAACACCACCGAGAAACGCCAGGGCTCAGGCCGTGAAGAAAGGCAGAAAGCCACAAGCACAAAAGCGCAAAAGCTGGAACCGTTCACAAACGCTGCCTCCCGAGCCAGAAAGCGGCCCCTCAATTCTGGGGGTAAGAGGGAGGTGATCCAGGGAAGCCATGCGGCGCTGGATATGCCTCGAGAAAGGTTGAAGCAAAACAAGAGGAACAACATCAGGGCCAGCAAGGACGACGCGGCCAGGTGGCCGTCGAACAATGGAACCACGGCCATGCATCCAATGAACATCACGCGAATCCCCCAACCCGTGTAGACGAAGCGCTTGAAACCCACGCGGGCCACATGGCTGGCCGCTGGAACTTGAAACACCGTGAGCAGGTGCACCATGCCGCTGATGATGCCCAGAACCGTGGCGCTGGCCCCCAGGCTCTTTCCATACAAGACCATTGGGCTGCCCAGCACCACCTGAAATGAAAGAGCGTTGAACGCCGCGAATATGAAGGCGTTTTGCAGACCCGGAGGGAACTGTGGACGAGAGGTCACTCCGCACTCTAGAAGCCCAGTTTCCAATAGGCGATTCGGAAATTCCCAGCCTGGGGGCGAATCTCTCCACCACAAGAGTCGGAAAGACAAGTTACACTGCCCAAAACCCCGGTGTTGGTGAGGTCTGAGCTTGCCTCTCCCCTGGGAATGTAAAGCGTCATTTTCTTGCTGGCACTCAACTTGAACGGCTACTCTCATCGACCATGAATCCGACGGAGTCCGAACAGGAACACCAAGCTGCGGAGCGCATGGAGGCGCTAGGGGTGCGCCGTGAAGACATCGAGGAGAAGTTTGTCCGATCCGGCGGGCATGGAGGCCAAAACGTCAACAAAACCGCTACCTGCGTGATGTTGATCCACGTGCCGACTGGCATCCAGGTCAAATGCCAGACCACGCGCCACCAAGGGCTCAACCGCACGCTGGCCCGTCAACTCCTGCTAGACAAAATCGAAGCACAGCGGAGAAAGCGCGCGGAGGCTGAACGCGCCCAACTCGAACTCGTTCGCAGACAGAAACGCACCCGCAGCCACAGGTCCAAACAGCGGATGCTTGAGGAAAAAAGCCATCAAGCTGCGAAAAAACAGCTCCGCCGTCGGGCCGGGATGGATTAGCCGGGTCAGGCCATCAGCGCCTTCACAACTTCGCCGTGAACATCGGTCAGCCGAAAATCACGGCCCTGGAATCGATATGTCAGCTTCAGATGATCGAACCCCAACAGGTGCAGCAAGGTCGCGTTGAGATCGTGAACGTGCACACGATCCTTGCTGGCGTTGAAGCCGAAGTCATCTGACTCACCCAAGGTCAGTCCGGGTTTGACGCCTCCACCGGCCATCCAGATCGAGTAGCAATTCGGATGATGATCCCGGCCGTCATCGCCCCCCTGCACCATCGGTGTCCTCCCAAACTCTCCCCCCCAAACCACCAAAGTGTCCTCCAATAGTCCGCGCTCTTTAAGGTCCTTTATCAGCGCCGCGCTGGCTTTGTCTGTGTCCAGGCAGTTTTTCTGCAGATCCTTCACCAGGTTGCCGTGCTGGTCCCAGGCTTCGTGGAAAATTTGAACAAAACGAACCCCCCGCTCAATCATCCGCCGCGCCAGCAAGCAACTGCTCGCAAACGACGTCTTCCCCGGTTCCGCCCCGTAGAGATCGAGCATGTGTTTGGGCTCCTTCGAGATGTCCATCAGTTCGGGCGCGCTCGTCTGCATGCGATACGCCATCTCATAGGAGTTGATCCGCGTCGCGATCTCTGGATCCCCTGTCACGCCCAATCGGCGTTCGTTGAGTTTTCGAATCGCGTCCAGGGAATCACGTTGCATCTCACGATCGACCCCTTTGGGGTTCGAAAGATACAACACCGGTTCTCCGGTGTTCCGGAAGGGCACTCCCTGATAGAAGGAAGGGAGGAAACCGCAACCCCAGTTAGACGCGCCTCCACTGGTCCCTTTGCTACCGGTGCTGAACACCACATAGGCGGGCAGGTCCTGCGATTC
>CANLCA010000077.1 GCA_947487925.1 Verrucomicrobiales bacterium
ACGCATCTGGTCCCGCCATCGTACGCGCTCCCGGCTGACTCCAAGCCCATTCGCTACCCGTCGGAATTACGCGGATGGCTTAAAGAGTATGAAAAGAAATATGGCCGGCAGCGTTCGAGCACGCTGACGACCGAACAGGTTCCCATCGAATGGACCTGCGGAGAAGCGCGAGTCATCGACGTCCAATCGCTGGTGGGTTCGACCAAGCCGGCGAGCTGGCCCGCCTCACCGGAGATCACGGTCGATCATGTGCGAGCCTACGAACGAACGGCGGGCGCCTTGCGACCCGGTGATGTCGTCATTTTCCGCACGGGCCACAACGATCGTCACCTTCAGCCACCGCTCGACCACCCCGGGATGTGGCTTGATCCGCTGCGTGGCAAAGCAGAAGGCTGGCCCGCGCCTGGTCCCGATGTGGTTGTTTACCTGAAGGAAAAGGGGATCCGCTGCGTGGCCAGCGATGCACCGGACCTCGGCGGCGTCGATCCGCGCCGGGCCTTGATGACCTACTGGGCCCTGGGCAGTCGCGAAATGGTCGGCGTCGAGTTTCTGGTCAACGTCAGCAAGATTCCCGCGTCGGGTGGGTACTTTCTCTTCGCGGCGGTCAAAATCCGCAACTGCCATGGCGGACCAGGGCGAGCGATCGTCCTGTTTTGAGGAGGGATTCTCAACCTGTCCTCAATATGTTACCAAACCCGCTGAGGGCAAACGCAGTCCTAGCCTGGCGGATATTCGATACGGAAACACTGTGCGATTGACCGTTTGGCACGGCTTAATCCTTCCCACAACGCTCGTTCATTTCATGAATGGAAATGCCGCCATGGCGAGAACGGTGTTCACCGCTGTTCAGATTCTCGAGTGCAACGGCGCTGGGCCGTACCCCGTCTTGTTCGAAGGGAACCGCATCGCCTAAGTCGTGCAACCTTCCGAACCTTGGAACCATGGCCACGCGGAGATTCATCGGTGGCAGGACCCGCGGACGACTCGTCTCTTGGGGAAAATCCAGCTCGGCGACGGTCAGGCATCACCCAACAATGTCGATGTGACGTGGCTCCAGGAGCGTGGAGTGTTCCGGTGGGACGGTGAAGTGGACGATGGGAGTTCCTGATCCGAACACGATGGACCCCCGAGATGCTGAGCGGAACTTCGGATCTAAAACAATCGCTAAAAAAGTGCGTTGTCCGCCGGGCTCACACCCGTTAATCTGTGTGTGATGCGAAGGCTTTGTCCTGTTAATTTGGCGAGGCGCCAGAGTGCTGTGGAAGAGCCGCCCTCGGGGTTCAAACGTTCCTGCCCTCGCTCGTCCAGGGTGGTGGATTTCCTTGTTCTCTGCTGCCTGGCCGCCGCCGGATTGGGCGGGATTGTCCGAGCTGAAACCGAGCCGAAATCGATCCGTTTCGAGGAGCATATCCGTCCTGTCTTCAAAGCGATGTGCTTTCATTGCCATGGGGAGGAAATAGAGAAAAAAGGAGACCTGGACCTCCGGCTCGTCCGCTTGATGAAAGCAGGAGGCAAGTCAGGCTCCGTGCTGAACCCGGGAGATGCGAAGGGCAGTTTGATATGGCGCAAAATCAATTCCGACAAAATGCCCGAGGGCTCAAAGAAGCTCACTCCATCCCAAAAGGCGCTGGTTTTCCGATGGATTGAGCAAGGAGCCCTCACCACCGATCCCGAGCCTGCGAACGTGGCCGACGCTCGGTTCTCGGCCGTTGAACTCAAGCATTGGGCTTTTCAGCCGGTGACACGCCCAGAAGTTCCGAAGGTTGAGGGATACACGCTTTCCACGCCGTTGGACGCCTTCATCGCACGCCGCCTAGCCGAACGAGCCCTGCCTTTCTCTCCGCCCGCCGACCGGCCCACTTTGATCCGCCGGGTCACGTTCGACTTGACGGGCCTTCCGCCCACCGTGGAGGCGGTCCGAGCCTTCAACGAGGACACTGCGCCGAACGCTTACGAGCGCCTCGTGGATCGCATCCTCGCCTCCCCTCAATTCGGAGTGCGTTGGGGACGTCATTGGCTCGACATTGCGGGATTTGCGGAAAGCGAGGGAGGGGTCGAGGCTGATCCGAAGCGGCCGCACGCCTGGCGCTACAGGGATTACGTTATCAACTCCTTCAACGCCAATAAACCCATCGATGCCTTCTTTCGCGAGCAACTCGCGGGTGACGAGATCGCTCCCTCAAGCCCCCCGGATCCTCGCAACGCGAGGGAGATCGAGCTCTTGACCGCTTCCGGGTTCTTGCGCATGGCGCCCGATCCGACACAAGCGAACGACACCTTGGACAACCGTAACGCAGCGGCCTCTGATTCCATTAAAGTGCTGAGCACCGCGCTGCTGGGGCTCACGGTCGGTTGCGCGCAATGCCACGACCACAAATACGACCCAATCACCATCAACGACTACTATTCCTTTCGAGCCATTTTCGATCCCTTGTTTCCGCTCCGTGGCAATGATTGGCGCCGGCCCAGCGAACGTTTGATCGACTTCACCCCGACGGACGTGCGGGCCAAGGCTGAGCGTATTGAAGCGGAAGCGAAGGTCGTCGAGGACGAAATCAACGCCCGCAAGCTCGAACTCGGCAAGGAAATCCTCACCAAGAAGTTGGCGGATGTGCCTGCAGAACAGCGGGACGAAGTGCGCCTCGCGAACGAGGCAGCCGAGAAGGATCGCAATGAAAGGCAGCGCAAGCTGCTCGAAGACTACCCGATGGTGAAATCCCCTCAGTTCATCGCCGGGTTTTTGGTCGAGTACGATAACGCGGTTCACCGCAAATTCGAGAAAGAGTCGGAGAAAGTCGCTGCCATCCGGGCCACAAAACCACCGAAACACCAGCTGATGATCGCGGACGAAAAACCCGGCGTCGCCCCCGTCAGCGCCGTTTTGTTCCGCGGCGATCCCGCAAGCCCCGGCGAGCTTGTCTCCCCTTCAGAATTGGCCGTGCTCAGACGCCACCCTCCGCTGCCCTCCCTGCCGAGCAAAGATCCGAATCGTCCCACGACCGGAAGGCGCCTCGCCTACGCCCAGCATTTGACCAGTGGTGCTCATCCGCTGACCGCCCGCGCCTTTGTGAATCGCTTGTGGCTGCATCACTTCGGGCGAGGCTTGGTGGCTACTCCCAACGATTTCGGGCTGAATGGGGATCGCCCCTCTCACCCTGAGCTCTTGGATTGGCTGGCCGGCGAATTCGTTCGTTATGGCTGGGATCAAAAACGTCTCCATCGTTTAATCCTGTTATCGACCACTTATCAGCAACAGTCCCGCCGAACTCCACGGCTGGATGAGCTCGACCCGCAGAACGAACTCGTCGGAAGAATGAACCTGCGCCGCATGGAAGCGGAAGCAATTCGCGACTCGGTCCTGGCGGTCAGCGGAAAATTGAATCCTGCCCTGGGAGGATCCAGCATCCCGGTGACGGTGAATGGAGAGGGAAAAGCGGTCCTCGGCGAACAGAAGTTTAGGGAAGGCCTAGTGTCTGGGGTCGAGGACGCGAGCCAAGCCAACGCCTTTCGCCGAAGCATCTTTGTGGAAGTTCAACGATCCCTCCCCCTGAACATGCTCGTCACGTTCGATCAGCCTGAAATGAATCCGAATTGCGATCTCCGGCGCCATTCGACCGTGACCACTCAATCCCTCTGGTTTCTGAACGATGAGTTCTTGGTGCAAGCGGCGGACGACCTGGCTCAGTTCATCATGGACACCTGTGCCGACGATCCAGAGTCCCAGCTCCGCAGCCTTTATCGTCGATTGTTCGCCTCCGACCCCTCCTCTGAGGAGGTCACCTCCTTGGCCGGTTTCCTTTCTCAACAATCCGACTACTACCGTTTGAACCCCGATCCGGAGTTTGAAAAGCGAGCCGGACCCGCGGGCAAAACAAAGGCCCCGGCAACTCGCGCTCTGAGCGCGCTGTGCCAGACTTTGCTCGCTTCAAACCGGTTTCTCTACGTCGATTAGGATACGTGATGCCAAATCCAATCAATTCCCACGGACTTTGTTCGCGCCGACACGTGCTCCGCACTTCGGCCTTTGGTTTGAGCTCGGTAGCCGCCGCTTGGTTACTGAAGCAGGATGGCTTGCTCGGGGCAGAACCCGTCAAACCTCCCTTGGAACCTGCATCCTACGATCTCCTCCCCAAAGCACCCACGCGGCCCGGAAAAGCCCGGGCGATGATCTCCATGTTCATGCTGGGTGGTCCCAGTCAAGTGGACCTTTTTGACCCAAAACCCGAATTGATCAAACGCAACGGCCAGTCTTTCCCGGGAGATGTCAAGTGGGACAACCCCGCCCAAGCCAGCCGGGAAATCATGGCACCGCTCTGGAAATTTCAACATCATGGACGATGCGGCATGGAGCTTTCAGAACTCCTGCCCCACCTGGGTGGTGTCGCCGACGAAATCACTCTGATCCGTTCCATGAGAACCGGAGTCAACAATCATGTGCCTTCGAATTTCGCCCTGACCACGGGCAAACCCGAACACGGACGAGCGGTGCTGGGAAGCTGGCTGGCCAGCGCTCTCGGCAGCGTGTCCCAGGATCTTCCCGCCTTCGTTGCCCTGACCGACCCGCGCGGGTTACCCTTGCTCGGCGGGGAAAACTGGCATCACGGGCGGCTTCCCTCGATCTACCAAGGCACGATGGTGCGTCCGACCGAGCCCCGCATTTTCAACCTCGCCCCGCCCAGCCGGCTCCGCGGCGCCCCCCAGTCGGCGCAACTCAACTTGCTGCATTCGCTCAACCGGCGGCACCTCGTCGACCACCCGGGCGAGAACGAACTCGAGGCGCGCATGGCAAGTTACCAACTGGCTGCCCGCATGCAGTTAGCCGCCACCGAAGCATTCGATATCTCCACTGAATCCGAGGCGACACGCCGCCTTTACGGGGTCGACCAAGACGTGACGCGGGATTATGGCACTCGCTGCCTCATCGCCCGGCGCCTCGTGGAACGGGGCGTTCGCTTCGTTCAGATCTTCTGCAACGGGCAAACCTGGGACCACCACGGTTCCATAAACACCGCCCTTCCTGCTCGCTGTCGCGAGATCGACCAACCAGCCGCCGCTTTGGTCCGCGACCTCCAACAGCGCGGCCTCCTCGATTCGACCCTCGTTCATTGGGGTGGCGAGATGGGGCGCCTTCCCGTCATCCAGTTCCGAGATGGGCTCACTCAACGCGACAAAGTCGGACGGGACCACAACACCTACGGCTTCAGCATGTGGGTCGCGGGTGGCGGTTTTCGAGGAGGCTACATCCATGGCGCGACCGATGAGTTTTCGCATCACGCCATCCAAGGCACGGTTCATCATTACGATTGGCTGGCCACAGTCCTCCACCTGTTTGGCTTGGACCACAACGAATTGAGGTTTCGTGTGGGGCCAAGAGATTTGAAACTGGTGGAACACGCCGAAGCCCGAGTGGTTCAGGATTTGCTCGCCTGAGCCGGCTTCTCGGGTGTGGGGCAGGAAGTGACGGCGTTGCTGATTATGCCCACCACGCTCCCACGGCCGGCGACTCAGTCAATCCGCGGTCTTCGGCTCTTTTAGTTCGATCCAACGCATGTTGCTAAAAACCTGGCGCTGGTCGGCGGACGCTTTTCTGGCGATCAGCAGAGAGTCCACTTCGTCCTGGGCTTTAAGCGGATAACCCTCGGCATCCTTGAACCCCTCCGGCACGGAAAGAAGAAAAGTGGTAAATCGCGCGTTCGCATTCAAGGCACAGTGGACGTGGTATGGGCGGACGGTACCAGCAACCGCCCATTTGTGTCACTGGCGAGGACCGACCCATTTTCTGGTAATGGTTATGCCAACCATTGGGTCACGACGCCGCGCAAATCCATTTCGTATTCGATGTCGATCACAGGGGGACGGGTATAGTGCCAGCATACGCCGAGGCGTTGTGCGCTGGGCAGGCGATCCTGCAACAGGGTTTCCATCAGCGGGTGGATTGTGTGAATCGTATAGACATTGGCAGCGGTGACTTCGTTCCAGCCCACGTCGAGACTGCTCAAACGTTCCGCCATCACATCGCAGACGTAGCGCGCCTTTTCCGCGATGGCCTCGGGCGAGGTCTCGCCACGACGCACGATACCGTCCGAGACAAGAGTGCCCTCGGCCAACTCACCCGCGCCCGCGACGATGAAGGTCCGCTGCTCTGACGCGGCGCTCGGACGCACGAATGAGAAGGCATGCAGGACCGGCTCGAGGGAATCGAGTGCGATCGGACAGACGTTGGTTCGCGCGATGGGGTTGACGCCGTCCACGAACACGCCCCACTCCTCCAGTATAGCGCAGTAGCCGCGATTGAACTTAACGAACAACTCCATGGTGAAAGGCTGGGGTGAGCGCAGCTCGATGGCGCAGAGTTCCGCGCGCTGGCGCCCATGATCCCGGAGAAAACGATCCACCTGATCCAAGCCGACGCGCCAGTGCTGAGGGACTTGCAGCGTGACGTGAACGACCTCATGGCCGGGATCAGCGATGACGCCACAGGAATACGGAGCGATTCCGGGCAAGAATTGGTAGTGGCCTGCGGGATGAGAAATGAGGCGGGTCATGGAGTCTTTGCGTTTGATGGTCTCCGGTTCTTAGGTTCCACCGGACTCGATTCCTTTCGGTTCAGGACGATCTTCTGTGATCAGCTTCCAACTTGAAGGGCCGCCTTATCCCATTTTCCAGGGCCCTCGGTAAGACCGACTCAGCAGCTTGTTCCCCTCTGGATCGTTGACAAATTTCTCCTGTCGCGGATTCCACTTCAGGTCACGGCCCAGCTGCATCGCGATGTTGCCCAGGTGCGCGATCGTGATGGAGCGGTGGGCCACTTCGCACGGCGCGATGGGTTCCCGCCGCGAATAGATGCAATCGATGAAATTGCGAAAGTGGTTGGCGCTTTCGTAGAGGCGAGTTTCCTTGGGCCCGATGACGGAGTGCCATAGGGAAGCGGGGTTCGCTTGATACTTACCGCGGTCCAGATGAATCCATCCTTCGCTCCCTTCAAACCGCACGCCCATGGGAAACTGATCGGAAACGATCAGTTTGACGCCGTTCTGATAGAGGCACTCGAAATAATAGTGGTTCGCCGTATTCCAAAGCTCGGACCTCGGTGGAAATTCTCCCTTGGCGTTCTGGATCAGCACCGGACCGGTTCGCTCAGTATCCATACCCCACTGGGCAATGTCCGGATGATGCCCGCCCCAGTCCGTCACTTGGCCGCCTGAATAGTCCAAGTTCCAGCGAAAGTTAACGTGGCAGCGGGCCGGCGAATACGGAGCCTGGGGACCTGGACCCAGCCAGAACTCGTAGTTGAATCCCTCGGGAACTGGCTCCGGCGCCTTGCGATGGCCAGTTTTCCCCAAGTCCGGGCTTCCCGAGGGCAATCCGCACTTAACTGTGTGCAGTTTCCCAATCCGCCCATTTCGAACCAATTCGCAACCGTGCCGGAATATCTTGTCAGAGCGCTGCTGGCTCCCGGTTTGAAAAACGCAACCGTAACGCTTCACCGCATCGCTCATAGCGCGCCCTTCCGCGATGGTGAGGGCGAGTGGTTTCTGGCAATAGATGTCTTTGCGAGCTCGCGCGGCCGCGATGACCGGGATGGCATGCCAGTGATCCGGGGTCGCGACTTCCACAGCGTCGATGTCGCCACGAGCCAGCACGTCGCGAAAATCCTCAACGGCCGAGCAGCCTCGGTAAGTCCCCGAGGGCATCGTCGCACCGTAGTGTTGTTCCACCATCCTTCGTGCCGGTTCGCGGCCGGCGACCCCGCCACTCCAATAACCTTCGCTTTCCCGGTTGACGTCACAGACCGCGACAACCTGCACACGCTCGTCTTTAAGGAATTGTTTAAGGTCGTTCGTGCCCTGGTTTCCCGTCCCGATAATGGCCACGGTCACACGGCTGCCCGGTGCGGGCCGTTTACCTTTGCCAAGAACCGAGGAGGGCACGATCGTCGGGAAACCGATCGCCACGGCACCGGCCGCCGATTTTAGAAAAGATCGCCGAGACGTTGTCTTGAGGAGTTCGCTCATACCATTTTCCTTGGTCGTTGTTTCGAGAATGCACGCTGGTCAACGCAGTATAGCCATGTTTCGTCGGTGCTCTACTCTTTTTCACCCAGGTTGTTGTGACTGAGCAGATGAAGGACGGGAGCCTGTCGCTCGAGAATGGATAGCAGCGTGGCTGCGGCAATCCGATGAGCAGAAATGGATCGGCAGCCAGTCCGGATCCCTGCAAACAGATCGGTCATTTTGGAAAATTGGAACCACAGGACTGAAATCGAGCGGCAGAAACAATCTCGGGAATTATCCATCCGATTACAGGAGGCGGATCGGCGATCACGGAGCGCTACGGACGTGGGGGGGGGGATTTCTCCAGCTTGCAGGTGCCGCCCGCGTTCTCCATCATCACTTCAGCAGTTTGTCCGGTGAAACATTTTCGAACACCAGATGAGTCTGGCTGCCTTCATAAACGATGCCGGTCATGCCGACCGGGCTACAAGCCAAGCTTTCGCCGTCCTTCATCCGTCAGACGGTTTGAGTTCCAGGACGGTTCCCAGGTTTGTTCAACGACCACATGGCGGACCCCGGGAACCTTCAACAACACGTCGCGGACGGGCGATGCGTTGCCTCCACTGCCGAAGGAGAAAAAGCCAAGCCGAGGCCTTCCGCGATTCGGCATTGTCATGAGCACATACACGACATCACCACGAACACGAAGATCGTACACCAACCCAAGGTCGACGATGCTGGGCCGCGTTTCGTAGAGTTGTTCATCTCGACAGTTGCTCAGTGCCGCCCACAACGCTTTCTTGGAGATGGGACTGTCGCCCGACTCACCGGGCCGGGCGAGCCGGCCCGCTGCGAACGAGCTGTGGATGGTTGCTGGCAAGGATGCCGAGCTGGCTACGAGCGGGTTCAACAAACCGCGACGAAGCCCTTCCACCCTTTCTCGGCCGCCGACTTCCAGAAACGGGAGGGTCGAGTAGGCGTTCTTCTGCCGAAGGACTGCCCCAGCGCGCAAGGTCGTGTTTTGATACAGGGCCCGGCTCCAGACGTGGCCGTGCCATTTGTAATGCAAGGTGGGCGCTCCGGTGTGTTTCAACGGCGGCGCGTTGTCGGCCGTGTGTTCAAGGAACAGACCGATGAACGCGTCGCGCGTGTCGCGATGATAAAAGCCGACGCCCCACAAGTCTTCCGTATGGCTCGGATCGACGGGGCCCGTGTGCACCTTGCCGTCGCGGCTCATCCAGAGCGTGTCGTTGAAGGACATCCCGGAAAAGACCCACTCGTCATCCCGCAGATAACCGATCTCTATATCCTGGATGACCTGCATGTAACCCGTCTTGATGAACCACGGCGTGCCGGCGTAGAAGCGATATTCGACGAAGATGTTCATGCGCGACGGCGTGAATACCGGATGAATGGGTGACGC
>CANLCA010000078.1 GCA_947487925.1 Verrucomicrobiales bacterium
TATCCAGACCCTGAGCGAACCGGCGGTTCAGGAGTCAACCACTGCTCATCAGCATTAGATTCCTTCGAAAACTTGCATGAATCCCTGTTAACATTAGTTGACTTAATATAGGGACGAAGCGTAGTTCTAAAGAATGCAAATCGAGAGTTTGAAGGTGTTTTGCGATCTGGCTGAAAGCGAAAGTTTCACGCGCTCTGCCAAAATCAACCAGATCACTCAATCGGCTGTCAGCCAACAGATCAGTTCGTTGGAAAAACACTTTAAATCCCTCCTCATTGAGCGGAGCAAAAAGAAATTCAGACTGACACGGGAAGGGCAAGTACTCTACGAACACAGCAAGCAGATCATTCAAGCCTACGAAGTCTTGGAGAATCGGTTGCAAGAGATTCGAGATGTTGTTTCAGGCACAATCCGGGTAGCCACTATTTACAGCATCGGCCTTCACGATCTCCCTCCCTATTTGAAGAAATTCTTGAAGACACATCCCACCGTGAACGCGCATGTGGAATACCGCCGTTCAAACCAGGTTTACGACGACGTCCTGGGGAATGTCGTGGACTTGGGTCTAGTCGCTTATCCGAGCAAGGATTCTCGTTTGGAGATCGTGCCACTGCGGAAAGACATGCTGGTCCTCATCTGCCATCCAAGCCATCCCATGGCCCGGGTCAGCAGCCTCAGCCTGACGGCTCTTAAGGGTCAAAAGTTTATCGGTTTCGAGCCGGATATCCCGACCCGAAAGGCCATCGACAAAATTCTCAAGGACAAGAACGTTGAAGTGCAGCATGTCATGGAGTTCGACAACATCGAGACTGTCAAGAGAGCGGTGGAAATCGATGCCGGCATCTCGATCGTTCCCCAAGGAACCATCACCCAGGAGGTCTCCCGGCAGACGTTAGTGGAGGTCCGCATCGAAGATGCTGAGTTCTACCGTCCATTGGCGGCAATCTATAAGAAAAACAAAATTCTTTCGCCCGCCATGAAACAGTTCATCAACATCTTGAAAGGGAATTGAAGTCACTCCTTCCCGGCGCGGAGTCGACACTCCTGGTCTCATTCCATGACCCGAACCCGATGCCTTGACAGATCGAGGAGTCGTGCCGATTCTGAGGGGAACCATCACCCTCAACTGGTTCGATTCAAGCGAGTTGAGGCTCAAACACGCCAATTCCGTAAAAGCATGTCGACCTTCGCCTGGAGCCTGGCATTGCTGGGATGCCTTTTAATTCTACCGTCCGCCACCTGCGCGGCGGAGCCGAAAGCGAAAGTGATCGAAGGACTCAGCCTGGCGGTCCAGGCGGGATCAGCCTCGGATGTGTCCCCAACCCAAGGCGTCGCCCTCTACGTTCCGGCAGGGGCTACCCCATCGCCTTTCATGCCGCCTGGAGCTTTCACGGCGGTCTGGGAAGGTCAACTGGCTGTTGACCTTCGGGGCGATTTTACCTTCCACGCGGTCACAAGCGGGGCTCTGAAAATTGAAGCCAATGGTTCAACCGCCCTTGAAGCCCCTGGCGACAAGGCAGCGCGGGTCACTGGGAAGTCCATCAGGTTGAACAAGGGCCCCAACACTTTCAAAGTCACGTTCACCAGCCCTCCCCAGGGGGACTCTATCCTCCGGCTTTATTGGTCCTCTGATGAAATCCCCGTCGAGCCCATCCCTCCTGGGGCGTTTCGGTTCGTCCCCACAGCGGAGTCTGAAAAAGCCTTCCAGATCCATGCTGGACGCGAACTTTTCCTCGATTTCCGCTGTGTCAAATGTCACACAACTGACAATCCAGCCTCAGGGGTCCCTGAACTCCAAGCAGACGCCCCCGCCCTTGAAGGGATTGGATCCCGCCGAAGCGCCGCCTGGATGAGCCAATGGATTGCCAACCCTCGCACCTTGAGCGCGACCGCTCAAATGCCTGTGCTCCTCCATGGCCCCACAGCCGCTGAAGAGACCGAATCCATCGCGGCGCACCTTTCCACCCTGCTAACCGCAGATAGACCTGGGAAGGAGATATCGAATCCCGGCCCCGAGCTGATTGAAGCAGGTAAGAAGCACTTCGAAACCTTCCATTGTGTCGCTTGCCACCAGGACCCTAGCTCGGCGGAAGCCGCCCCAGGAAAAGTCTCCCTGAAGAAGGTCAACGAAAAGTTTTTACCTGGCGCCCTCGCCTCATTTCTCCGGTCCCCCACAGAACATTACAAATGGATTAGAATGCCCGACTTCAAGTTGACGGTTCAAGAGTCCGAGAGTCTCGCCGCATTTCTTTCCACTCAATCGGAGGCCAAGTCGAGTGTCCCGCCCCCTGCTCTGGGATTGGCGCGGAACGGCGAAACCCTTCTCCAAACCAAAGGGTGTTTGAACTGTCACGCGCTGAAGCTCGAAAACCGGTTTAACGCCCCTCCCCTCGCTGGGATCAGCCTTGAATCCCTTCAGAAAGGCTGTTTGGCATCTGGATCCGACGCTCCGTCCAAAGCCCCGCGGTTCGGTTTCACAGATATTGAGCGCGCGGCTCTGGTGTCCTTTCTCTCCACCGACCGGGCCTCGCTCCACCGCCACGTACCCGCCGAGTTTGCCGCGCGGCAAGTTCGCCAACTCAACTGCGCCGAGTGCCACGGCAAGTTTGATGGATTTCCACCCTTGGAAGCATTGGGTGGCAAACTGAAGCCGGAATGGACAAAGCAATTCATCGCTGGAGAAATCGACTACAAACCCCGGTCCTGGATCGAATCGCGCATGCCTGCTTTTAAGACTCACGCTCAAGGCCTTGCCGCGGGGCTTGCACACCTGCATGGGTTTGCAGAAAAAAGCCTAACCGAAGGGGCCATCGACAATGAGTACACGAAAATAGGGCAGAAACTGGTTTCTTCGGAGAATGGATTCTCGTGCATCTCGTGTCACGGAGTCGCGGCGATGGCGCCGACGCAAGTGTTCGAGAGTGTGGGCATCAATCTCGCGTTTTCCAGCGAACGCCTTCAGCCAGAGTACTTCAGACGATGGCTAACGAATCCGTTGCGCATTGATCCTCAAACCAAAATGCCCCTGTATTTTGACCAAGGAAAGAGTCCACTCACTGAAGTGCTCGGTGGCGATGCGGGGAAGCAACTCGACGCTATATGGCATTACATCCGCTTGGGAAGGAAAATGCCACCACCCGCCCAAGCTCCGGCCTCGGAGACGGAAAAATAGTAGCGCCGCGAGCTCTTCTAACCTTCGAAAGGCTAATGGCCAGGGGAAATCGCAGACCTCAGAATTTCAGGGGAATTCTGGAATCAACAATGGAAAGTTCAATCCCCTCAGGTTGAAGCCCGAATACTCGAGAATGGGAGATTTTCGATTGCGCTTACTAGGGAGTTGGAGTTTCAATTCTAGCGGAGATGCCCCCCCGTTTTTCTGAGTTCTGAATCTTGGGGGGGGGCAAATCGTGGCATCCTAGTCTTGAGGTTTTTTTCTGGCTGGGTATTAAGGTGGCCATGACATTTTCGACCTACCGGTTCGTGTTCTGCCTTGCGACCACCCTTTTTGAATCCGAAGTAGCCTCCGGGGAGCGGAATTGGCCTGAGTTTCGTGGCCCGACAGCCCAAGGAGTCTCGAGCGCAAAAAACCTCCCTCTCCACTGGAGTGCGGCCCAGGGCAAGCCCGAAACCAATATCGTCTGGAAAGCCGCGATCCAAGGCGAGGGTTGGTCATCTCCCGCTCTACAGGACGACAAGATCTACATCACCTCAGCGGTGGCTGGAACAGAGGATAGGGGGCTCTCCCTCCAAGCCCTTTGCCTGAACGCTAAGGACGGCTCCATCGTCTGGCAAAAACCTGTGTTCCCTCAGGCAAAGACCGCCAGAATCCACGGCAAGAACGGGAATGCAAGCCCCACGCCGATTGTCGAGCAGGATCGGGTCTACGTCCACTTCGGTCATATGGGAACGGCATGCTTGAACCTCGACGGCGGGATTCTCTGGAAAAACACCGAATTGGCCTACACCCCAGTCCATGGTAACGGCGGCTCCCCAGTCCTTGTTGAAGATCTCCTGGTATTCAGCTGCGACGGGGATGATTCCCCGTTCGTCGTGGCTCTCAGTAAAGCGGATGGAAAGATTCGTTGGAAAACGACCCGGATGACGGATGCCAAAAAGAAATTCTCCTTCTGCACCCCCACCGTGATCGAGGTTCGAGGCCGTAAACAGATCATCATTCCCGGCAGTGGAGCGGTATGCGCCTATGACCCCAAGGACGGCGCCGAAATCTGGCGTGCCCGCTATGGCGAAGGGTATTCGGTCGTCCCAAGGCCGGTTTTCGCCCACGGGCTCCTTTTCATTGCAACGGGCTATGACCGACCCACCGTATTCGCCGTCAAGCCAGACGGGAAAGGGGATGTCACCGACACTCATGTGGCTTGGACCATCACTCGGGGAGCCCCCAATACACCCTCGCTGCTGGTCGTGGAAGATCGTCTTTACATGATCTCCGACGCGGGAATTCTCACGTGTCTGGAAGCCCTAACGGGCAAGGAACTGTGGCAAGAACGGATCGGGGGCAACTTCTCCTCCTCTCCAATGTTTGGCCAGGGCCGCATCTACCTCCAGAGCGAGGAGGGTGTGGGAACGGTTGTGGATTCGGGAAAGACGTTCAAGATACTCGCGCGAAACGACATGGGAGAGCGGTCCCTGGCGTCTTACGCCGCTGCTGATGGAGCGCTGTTCGTCCGAACAGCACTCCATCTTTTTAGAATAGGGGCGGTGAAATGATCGGAAGCAGGACGGTGAACAGTGAAACCAACCGGTTCCCCCTAGCTTTTCCCACTGAACAAGGGGCAAGCTTTTCATTTTTTAGCCTGAGTGAACTGGAAATGGAGTCCCTTCGAGGGGTTTCTGCTTTTTCTTTCTGTTTGTAGCTTTTGGGATGACTTTTTTTCCTCTTTCAACTTTCCGGTCGCAAACTATAGTGCCGCCTTCGGTCCGGGCAAAAAGATTGCCCTGAAACTCTGAGTTGATTTTGAATTATGCCACTGACACACACAAGAGACCTCTTCGCGAAAGCTCTCAAAGGCAAATATGCCCTAGGAGCCTTCAATGTGAACAACATGGAACTGCTGCAGGCGATCGTCGAGGCTTGCGAGGAGGAAAAAGCTCCGGTCATGCTCCAGATTTCAAAGGGTGCTCGTCAATATGCCAACCCAGTTTACCTCAAGAAACTGATCGAAGCGGCTGTCAGCCTCACCCATATCCCGATCGCTGTGCACCTCGACCACGGCGATTCATTCGAATTGTGCAAGGAATGCATCGATGAGGGGTTTACGAGTGTGATGATCGATGCTTCCCATGAACCTTTTGAGAAGAATGTCGAAATCTGCAAGAAAGTCGTTGATTATGCGCACCAACACAACTGTGTGGTCGAAGGAGAACTTGGCCATCTGGTAGGAGCCCAGTTCGACGACGGAGAGGAAGGGGGCAACTACTCGATGGGCGGCCACTACACGCATCCGGATGAGGCCATCAAATTCGTGAAGGAATCGGGTGTGGATTCCCTGGCCGTGGCCATCGGCAATTCCCATGGGGCTTACAAGTTCAAAGGCGAACAGCATCTGGATCTCGAACGCCTCAAAGCAATCAAGAAGGCCCTCAGTGACGCGGGTCTCGGAGACTATCCACTGGTCCTGCACGGGGCTTCGAGCGTTCCCAAGGATCTGATATTGGAAATCAACAAGTATGGCGGTAAAATGGGCGAAGACACAGCGGGAGTGCCGGAAGCGGACATCGAAGTGGCACGCCGAATTGGTTGCACCAAAGTCAATATCGACACCGACCTCCGCTTAGCCATGACCGCGGCGATAAGGAAATGCTTCGCCGAAAACCCGAAGGAATTCGATCCGCGAAAGTATCTCAGCCCGGCGCGCAAAGGGGTGAAAGACCTGGTCCGACACAAGGTCCGCAACGTGCTCTGTTGTTCCGGGCACGCTTTCGACTAGGCCTGGTGCCCACCGGGGGAGGAACAAGGCCTCGCTTCCCTTGAACTCTGTTCGGCCGACCTGAGCAGAGGGCTGAGAAGAGCGGCCTCGGCTCCGTCGAGGTTTGAACTCCGCGAACCGGTGCTGCAAAGCCCGCTGGCAACTTTTGAGTCGCGGGCGGAGTCATGGGTAACTTGGAAAGGCAATCCACCGGCATCCGGACCGCGTTCAAGACGCTCGTCTCCCGGGAAATCTATGACCTCGACTCAAGTCTCAGATTGGGAGGTGGTTATGCTTTTCTTGAACCCTCTGACCCGGCAGATTGTTGAAGCTGAACCGCCAAGCCTTCACAGTCTGGTGAACTGAAGGGCCGCCAAATAGCTGGATAAAGCCGGATTCCTCACCTACTTTGAAGCGGGATAAAGATCGAACACCGTGGAGCCTCTCCTACAACTTCTGAACGTCTCAAAGACCTACCAAGGCGCGCAAGACGGGGAGCCTCTTCGGGTCCTGCGCGCCGTGTCTCTTTCGGTGCTGCAAGCGGAAACCATCGCCGTTGTGGGACCATCCGGGTCAGGGAAAAGTACCCTGCTCAACATTATCGGAACTCTCGACCGACCAACCGGCGGAACGATCCGATTCGATGGCCGTGATCTATCGACACTCGACGACACGGAACTGGCTCTGGTGCGGAACCACAAAATTGGGTTCATCTTCCAATCCCACCACTTGCTGCCCTATTGCAGCGTGTTGGAAAATGTTTTGATCCCGACCCTCGCGAAATGCTCGATGGCAACCCCCGCATCAGCCTTAGACAGGGCACGGCGCTTGCTTGACCGTGTAGGGCTCTCACCGCGACTCAATCACCGCCCAGGTCAGCTTTCCGGAGGTGAACGCCAGCGGGTGGCAGTTGTCAGAGCCTTGATCAACAGTCCCAAGCTCCTGTTGGCAGACGAACCAACGGGCGCGCTCGACCGAGCTTCCGCACAAAACCTGGCGCAATTGTTGGTCGATCTCAACCGGGAAGAAAAAACCACCTTGATGGTTGTCACTCATTCCCTCGAACTCGCAAAACTCATGGCACGTCAATTCGCAGCCAGCGACGGCGTGCTGAGCGAAAACTGACCCTTCGTTTCACAGGGTTTATCATCTTCAACCGATTGATGACGCTTCGATTGTCCCTGCCGGCTGTTCCATCAGTCCTCCACCGTTCATTGGGGAACTTTCTATTGGCACTCCTGTGCGTCTCCATCCTGACACAGCGGCAGCCGGCGGAGGCTGAGTCGTTCATATTTAAGGAGCCGGGCCTGCGCCAATATGAACTTGCCGCCTTGCCGATAGATTCCCAACTCCTTTCCCCGACCCTCAGGCCCGCGGGAACACGATTGCTTGCCGCGACGAGGCAGGGTTCGTCCCATCGCATTTACTTGAGTCAGAAGCTGTTACTCCGCACTTTGCCTGGCACAACTCCTGAACAATTGCTGATCTCAACGACCTCACCGTGGCGCGTCTCTCGCACGCTCGGAGCAGGGTTCGTGATTCTCGATGGAATCGACCCACTGACGACTGCTCGAGAGGGTGAACGCTTTTCAAAACATCCTGGTGTGGAGGTGTGCCGCCCCATCTTGCACCGGGCGATAGGCCGTCACAAGGCCTACTCCCGGGCACCAAACGACCTCTTCTTTCCGCAACAATGGCACCTCGAGAATCGAAATGCACAAACGGGCGCTCCGACCGGCGTGGACATCAACATCCGCTCGGCCTGGGCTGTAAGCCGGGGAGCCGGTTCCATCATCGGCATCGGTGACGACGGAATCGATTTTGGCCACCCAGACCTGGCTCCGCAGGCGGCTGAAGGCTTGCAGTTCAGCTTCGTCAACCTCAACGCGGACGGCAGCCCACTCGGTTTCGGCGCCAACCACGGAACTGCCGTCGCTGGCATCGTCGGCGCATTTGCCAACAACCAGATCGGAATCTCAGGAACGGCACCAGCGGCGAAGATCGCCAGTTGGGTTATTTTTGACCAAAACGATTTTCCGGCCAGCGAAGAAAAGCTCATGGACATGTTCCAATACCATTCGAACGTGGTTTCTGTTCAAAACCATAGTTGGGGCAACCCGAACCCCTCGCAATTGGATGTCGGCATGCTCGAGAACCGGGGCATCTCCAACGCCGTGATCCACGGTCGGAATGGCCGCGGCGTCGTCATTGTGCGGTCGGGAGGAAACAACCGGGCGGACGGAGGAAACGTCAACGACGACGCCTACGCGAACAATCCTCTCGTCATCGCAGTGGGCGCGGTGCGAGCGGACGGTCGCGCTACCCGCTACACCAACCCAGGCGCCTGCCTGCTTGTGTCGGCTCCCAGCGCTGAATCTAACGAGAGCACGACCGCGGTCGACCTCACTTTTCCCTCCATTTTCACGACAGACCGCATGGGCCCGGCAGGGTTCAACGGGTCGGGAACTGTGGGGCACCCGGAACTCGCTGATTACGGCTTCGATCTGACCGGGTTCAGCGGCACCTCCGCCGCCGCCCCGCAAATAGCGGGAATCGCCGCATTGATGATCTCCGCCAATCCGCGGCTGAGCTATCGGGACGTTCAGCAAATCCTCGCGTTGACAAGTCGCCAAACCCATCTCGAAGACCCTGATATCCACGCCAATCAGGCCGGGTTGCGATTCAGTCACAATGCCGGGTTTGGGTTACCTGATGCCGGCTACGCGCTTCGCCTCGCCTTGGTGTGGTCGAACCGTCCTCCGACGACTCTGCTCTCAGTCTCCATCACCAACACGATCCCGATCCCGGACGACGGCCTGCGTGTGGTTGTGAGCGGCCCGAACGTTCCGACAAACCTGCTTTCGATCCCTGCTTTCCCAAGCCTGGGCCTGCATGCGGACACACCCACGCCGATGCTTCCAATCTCGCAGGTGGGATTAGCCTCCTCGCCCATCAAAACAAACCTGCAGGGAACAGGGGTGTTGATCTCACGAAGTTCGGCGGCCATCGCCCTTCTCGAACCAAACATTCACACCTTTTCCAATAAAATCGCTCAGGCAGCCGCGGCAGGCGCCGTCTTCGCCATCATCCAAAACGACCGCGATGGAACAGAGCGCATCAACATGGCCGAAACAGACTTCTCCCCGATCCCCGCGGTGTTCATCGGGCAGAATCATGGGGATGCTCTCAGTCTCCTTCTAAAACAACAGCCCGAAACCCGGGTGGGCCTTGCCACAAGCTCGGCGCATTACAGGTTTGCCGTCACGAATTCCATGCACATTGAGCATGTCGGCTTGCGGTTGGCAACGACCCACAAACGACGGGCCGATTTGCGTATCGCTCTCGTGTCTCCAACAGGAACGCGCAGCCTCTTACAGCGGAAAGGATTTAATGCAGGCTCGAGCTTCGAAGAATGGACCTACTATTCGGTCAAGCACCTCTTTGAAAGCA
>CANLCA010000079.1 GCA_947487925.1 Verrucomicrobiales bacterium
CCGTCCGGGGAAGCTTTCGATTACCCACAAGTATTGGAGGGAAAAAGATATATCACGAATAAAATGTACAAAAAGAGACAGTTGTGGTGAATCCTGTGGGTGCGAAAAAAGAAAGCCCTCGCGGGCACAACCTCGAATAGTACATCCACGCCGCCACCATGGATTGTGACGGAGACAGAGAACTGCAAGTTTCCCGACGAGCGTTTGGCAAAGCGATTTGGCAGTCTGCTGGAAATGATCTCGCATGGTGTTGGGGATAGCATTCCATCGGCCTGCCAGGATTGGGCGAATACCAAGGGCGCCTATCGGTTCTTTTCGAATGACAGGGTCACCGACGGCACGATCATGAATGGGCATTTCGCAGCCACACGTGGCAGTTGTGCACTCAGTTCCGGAACCTTACTGGTGCTCCATGACACCTGTGAATTCACCTACCACCGCAATAAGGAATCTGAAATCGGCGTGATCGGGCATACTGCCTCTGGGAAAAATAAGGCCGGTCGGCTCATCCGTCACACCATCCGAGGCGTCCTGATGCATTCCAGTCTGGTGATCACCCCAGAGGGACTGCCACTGGGGCTGGTAGCGATTAAGTTTTGGAGTCGCAAGAAATTCAAAGGTTGTAATGCCCGCAAACGCAAGATCAACCCAACACGGGTCCCCATCCAGGAGAAGGAGAGCGCCCGTTGGATTGAAAACATTCAACAATCCTCGGCCTTGATTAGTCGCCCCGCAGACTGTGTCCACATCGGCGACCGGGAAGCAGACATCTACGAACTCTTCGCGGCGGCGGCGGCGTTGGGGACATGCTTTCTAGTCCGAACTTGTGTGGATCGACTTATCGACAACGGCAGCCGCGCCGCCGCCGCCGCTATGGACGAATCGACCGTAAGAGGGGTTCATCGAATTTCGGTGCGCGGTAATGACGGCGAAATGCGTCAGGCCGTGATGGAAATCAAGTATGAGCGGCTACTGCTGCGACCACCGGTGGGCAAGCGCAAGAACTTTTCTGACCTAACGCTGACGGTAATCCACGCAACCGAGCGGGGCGTCCCCGAGGGCCAGTTGCCAATCACATGGAAGCTGTTGACGAATCTGCCCGTGCGATCCCTGGCAGCGGCCATCCAGAAGCTGACTTGGTATGCCCTGCGCTGGAAGATCGAAACATTCCACAAGATCCTGAAATCCGGTTGCAAGGCAGAAGAATCTCAACTGCGCACGTCGCCGCGCCTGGCGAACCTGTTGGCAGTGTTCTGCATCATCAGTTGGCGCATCTTCTGGATGACCATGCTCCAACGATCAGCAACCAGTCAACCGGCTTCTCGGGTCTTCACGAAAACGGAAATTCACCTGATGGATCATCTCGTCAAAGAAAATGTCGCAGGCAGACGGCCCGTGCCAAACCTGTCCAGCTACATCATTAAACTTGCATGCCTTGGTGGTTATCTGAATCGGGCCGGTGACCGACCTCCCGGTAATAAGGTAATTTGGCGGGGCTTGGCTAAACTGAATGACATACAACTAGGATCAATGCCTGTAAGTAATTGTGTTGCTTCGGCAAGCGTGCGTAGCGTGAAAAAACCGGCGGCGGCGGTGCGCGGGCGGGTTTGTTCGGCAGAAGATCCTGCGGAGTTCAGGGGGGTGCCGCGGCGATGGCCTGGCTGTAATTCCAGGGGAGCCAGCGGCCGGGATTTTGCATAACCGCCGAGGCATGGCGCTGGAGGGCGTTCAGGTAGTCAAACGGATTGACCTGGTTGAGTCGGCATGTGTGGATGAGGCTCATGAAAAGGTCGCCCACGCGGGCCCCATTCTCCGTTTTATAACTCATGGAGTTCTTCCGGTGCAGGATCGACATCTTCAATGCGCGTTCGCAAATGTTGTTGGAAAGTGGAGCTCCGGCAACGCGCAGGAAAAGGGTCAGCGGCTCCCAATGGTTGAGCATGTAGTCGATGGCTTCGCCCAGGCCGGAGTTGGGCTCGACTTTCTTCTGATCCATTTGCTCGCGCATCCAGGTGTGAAGCCCTTCCATCGCGGGCCTGCTACGCTTTTGGTGATAGCGCAGTCTTTGCTCCGGATTGAGATTCAATTTCTTTGTCTGCGCGTCATTTTTGAAAACTGCGCCCAGGCTTTCCAGCACCTGTCGGCATTCTTCAGGAAAATTCTCCGCCACATCCACGAAGTTTCGCCTTCCGTGGGGAATGCAATTTGCGATCAGGACTTCAAACTCTTTGGAACGATTGCGCGAAAGCGCATCGCACATCTGGATGGGCTTGCCCAGGCCCGCAGCCCGATTCTGGAGAAGCAGGTCCAGATTTTCACCGGCATGGTTGCCGCCGGTAAAGAACAGGGCTACATGGCGATCTCCCACTTTGGCGACCATGCTCGTGGTAAAGATTCCCGTCCGCTCCGATCCGGACTTCTCCTTCTTGAGGCTCTGCACCCGCATCGTGGTGTCGTCATTGTGGAGCAGCTCTGCGGCAGCGGCAACGGTGACCAGTTCCTTGTGAACGGGCTCCAGATCCCTGGCACTTTGTTCCATCAGTTCCCATTGCGTGGACTGCGGCAGCGGCACTCCAAAATCCATTTGCATTTTCTCCATCCGGTAATGCGGCAGTCCGCTCCCAAAACGCATCAATCCCAACATGAATCCCACCTTCGGATCGTATTTGCCCAGGAGCGCTTCCGGAGGCGCCGGCGCCGTGAACACCTGCCCGCAAAGATTGCAACGCAACCGGCTCATCTCCCAGATTGTCGCCGGGAACATGGGCTGGGCCGTGATCCGAACAATGCGGGAAGGGGTTTTGAGTTCATGAAGCTTTCCCTTCGCGCACGAGGGACAGGGGGCGGCTGACTTGAGAGCGGGATGCTCCACGGGTCTGCGCTGGGCGCCCGGAAAATCTCTGGCGCCCTTTCGACCATGTCCTTTGGCTTTGGACTTCTCTGGGTCTTTTGCGGATTCCTTTTGAAAAACCGAAGACGTCTTTTCGGTTTTGCCTCCAAAAATCCACCGATGTAACCGAAAGATCGTGGTGTTCCTTTTTTCGATCAATCCCAACACCCATTGCAGCGTCTTCAACAGTACGGCCACCTGCTCATACATCAGCCCCGGCAACAGAGTTCGAAGGTTTGCCAGCAACGCCTGCAATTGCTCGGCAGTCACACTGGCAATCTCCGGTGCTTTGCTCTGGCTCATGCGCAGAGCTTCTTTTGAAAATCACGGCACAGCGGGTAAACCAGCAACTCCTTGAGGGAACGATTGGCCCGGTTGGTCTGATCATCCTTGCCTCGCCCAGTCGTCATCCCCACCAGGATCCAATTGGCCGCCCGGTAACAGGTCCCCTTGAACCGCTCCGGATCAATGAAGGTCTCCAGCAAATGAATCGGATGATGATAGAGATTCTCCCAGTCCACAGAGATGATCCGGGCCGTTCGCGCCAACAGATGGCTGGCCAGATGGGGCACATGGATCCAGGGCAGGATTAAGAAACGCGTGTTATAGGCCAGGAGGTGGATTTTGGCCCGGCGTTTTTCCGCGCTCCATCCAATGAACCGGTCCCGTGCGCCAAGATGCCGGGGCGATGAGGACCAGGCCATCAAGGCAACCGGCTGGCCTTGGGCGTAATAAACATACTTGAGATGTTCGCCCACCGGCTGCGTGTAGCCCAGGTAATGATGGGCCTGCATCAGTCGGTTGAAAAGTTTCTCCTCCGGTGTGCGCCGCACTTGCCCAATCTCAATGGGACCCAGCTCTGAGAAGGCGCACTCCCTGCTCTTCTCCCAAATCAAGTTAAGCTCCGGCTCCGGCTTGACCCGCTGTCCCAATGGATTGAGCGGAACGAAACGCCGCGCCGGAAGCTCAATCAATCCGGCCCGATGCAGCTCCAGCATGAATCCCCGGCAAACCATGTCGCGTGGATGCCCGTTGGCTTGAACCCAATTCCACTCCGCGCACAGTTTTGCGGAAAGTCGGCGTCGGCTTAAACCAGGGTTGCACGCGATCAGTTCCCGGATGAACGCGATCTCCTCCTGGTTGACGGTCTTTCCCCGATACGTGAACTCCGCGGGCATGGGGAACAGAATAGGGAGGAAAACTTGGAACGCAAGTGCTTTTTTGACTTTTTCTCTTTAGTCGACGGCTATGGCCTTCCACATGGGGGCCGCCTGGGCGCTCTGCGGATTGCAGTTCCACAGAAGCAACTGCGCCTGGTGCACGTCCAGCCGTGCAGTGGCCGAATCGGTGGCTTTTGGCCACCACGTGAAGCGGCCGGCCGACAATCTCTTTTGGCAGAGCCAAAATCCCTGGCCGTCGTAGACCAAAATCTTCAGTGCCTTCCGGCGTCGGTTTGAAAAAATGAACATCGCGCCGGAAAGAGGGTCGGCCTTGAGCCTCTGACGGCACACTTGCGCAAGCCCATCGATCCCCTTTCTGAAATCTGCCGGTTCCACAGCCAGAAGGATCCGCATCTGCGGCGTGATCTGGATCATTGGTCCTGGCTCCAAAAGGCTTGAACCACTCCGAGCAACTCCGGCCCCGGCGCCGCCCCCCACCGCAGAGTCAGTTTTCTTCCCCGCTGGTCCTCCAGTTCGGCCACACAAAACCCAGGGGCTGAAGACGGGAATTTCAACTCAACAAATTTTGGCGCTCCTGAAACCTGCCTTTCAGGAACCTCCGCAGCCCGCCGCTTCAGCTGGTAATAATCCAGGCGCAGCACTTGCGCGACGGGGCTGACTCCGTAGGCTCGCGCCAGGGCAGCCATCTGGGTCCACAGACTTTCGGGGATCGGTTGCCGATGCTTGCGGGTTTTGCGCCATGCCTCCAGCGCTCGGCGCACGCGCGCCAACTCGGAATCCAACTGCGCTTTGAATTTCATGGCGCAACCCTACGCCCACGCAGAAAGTCAGGTCACGCACGCTTGCCGAAGCAACACACGCTGTTCCAGCTTCCGCCATAACGATTGAGCTTCACACCGTTGTTGTCGGTGAACACGCCGATGGCTTGCAACGACGTGATTTGATCGAGCAATCCTACTGCGGCGTCCAAATGTGGCGGGATTGGGCCATCGGCTTGAGCTGGCTGTGCGGCACAGGCCAATGCCAGGGTGAAACCGAGGCTGACGATCTGATGTTTGGCAGGCAATAAAAGTTTCATATTCAAATTTAATTTCAAGATTCAGACGGCTCTTTGCGCCGTCCCTCGAACTCATGTCGCATTCGATGGGGGCATCATCTCATGGATTTGAAATCCAACAATACGCCCTTGGTAGTAGATGGGGACGGGTTCCACCGCGTCCCTAGTTTGAGTGGTTTAACTTCGGTCTGCCTGGATGGTGGGTGGTAGGGTAGGATGGGGCTGATGCAGCCAAATATACTGATTCCAGTCGTGCGCGGGGCGCGCGGCATGGTGCTGGTTCGCAGCATTTCGGCTTTGGCCGTTGCTGCCGAAATTGTCATTGAAGGTGTCGTTGAATTGCCCGTGGGTAGCAGAAAGTCCATTGGGCCGAGAAATGATTGATTGGCGAAGATTCGCGATCAGTTTGAGAGCGTTATGTTGGCCATTCTTTGGATCGTTCTGACAGACCCACTTTCGTGCTTCCGACGCCGGCACGATCTCGCCCTCGAAGTCCTGGCGCTGCGCCATCAATTCCTGGTGCTCGAACGGCAGCCACGCAAGCCGAAAGGGCCGATACATTGGAAGTCATTTGCCTAATCGTATTCGCGCCTTGACCCTGTTCGACCAGCAATTTGTCCGTTTGCTCCGGTCAGGGCCGGGGGTTTGGCTCGCAAGACGTGGCCGGCTCAAGGTATTGAGCACTCAAATGCGCGCAGTCGATGGGTAATCCGTCGTGTCTCCCTTGGAATGACGACAACTGAACCAGTCGAACCCGAGCCAACGCCGCCACCGAGTCCCGTCTTTGTTACGACGCACTGGTCGATCGTGGTGTCGGCTCAAGGCAAAGACTCTCCGGAAGCGGCGCGCGCCCTGGAGCATCTTTGCCAGGCTTATTGGTATCCGCTCTACTTGCATGTGCGGCGTTTGGGACACGAACCGGCTGATGCCGAGGATTTGACGCAGGCGTTCTTCGCGGAGCTGCTAGCGAAGGGATGGCTCGCGGTCGCGGTTCGCGAGCGCGGCCGGTTTCGTTTTTTTTGTTGGGCTCGCTCAAACATTTTCTGGCCAAGGAATGGGATCGGGCGTGCGCGCCGAAGCGGGGCGGGCGGTTTCAGATCATCTCGCTGGATGCCCCGGTCGGGGAAAATCGATTGCGACAGGAGCCGGCGACCGCCACCACCCCGGAGCGCGAGTTCGACCGGCGCTGGGCGCTGGCGCTGCTTGATACCGTGCTGGAACGCCTCGCAAGGGAATACGCTGAACAAGGCAAGGCGGCGCTGTTTCAGCAGCTCAAGGGCACGTTGGGTGGCGATCGGGCGGAAGGCTCCCACGCTCAACTCACTCGCGAACTCGCCATGAGCGAAGGCGCCGTCCGGGTGGCGGCGCACCGGCTGCGTCGGCGCTACCGGGAGTTGCTGCGATTGGAGATCGCGCAGACCGTGGCCACCGACAGTTCACCTACACCTTGGAAGCCTGGGAGCCTTGGTTCACACTCGAAACCTACCCGGCCCCGAACACTCCGTTCCGATCCGCATTGGATCCGATAGCCAGCTCGATGCTCTTCCTGATCGCCGGCTTCATTACTTCAATTCCTATCATCGAGTGCGGCCACACAGATCGCTTTCACACGACAGTCCGATCCCAGGGCCAGTGGAGCCAGCCAATCGTGGATACGTCATTGAGATGTCGAAGGTCGGAGGCTTGCATCATGAGTATCTCCGACAAGCCGCCTGAGTCAGCGCCACCAACTCAACCAAGGTAAGTCACGCACGGAAGAACCACGCCCAGCTCCTCCTCAACGGCCATCTCCCTGTCGCTACCCAATTTTCACCGGACCAGCTTGGCAGATTTCCGTTCCACCTTAGGCCCTCGAACGGCTGCTTTTCCGCTCCAATGGACTTTCTGCCACCCATACTTGGGCTCACCGAAGAAAAAAGGGGCATTTCCATTCCAGAAACATCCTTAAACACCCCTGACACCTGTGGACATGTTAGCATCAGGCGTTAGCACTTCGCCTGTTTAGAAAACTGTAATAAAGTGTAACATTTTGTCTATAAGAGTATTACGAACAATTCTGGCTAGAGCAGGAAGCGAACCCTCGTTACGAGAGTTGTGGTTTTAAGTGGTTGATTATGGCCTGAATCGTTGGCTTCTGGAGTCGTGGTGCCGTTCTGCAAAATCTATCCTGGAGGGACGATCAGAAACAAAAGTTCTATCCGTTTTATAGAGCCCGACCTCTGCCCGCATTCGACCGTTCTTGAATTCGCAGCGGATCAAGCCATGCTGGCAGGACGCATGATAAACTTGGCCCAGTTTGGGAAGAGCCTTTTTCTTGAGGTCTTGTTGGGATGAGCTTATGACCGACAACACAAATCACCTTGTTCAACGCCTTCGCGAGGGTCAGAAACTGGTGGGGACGCTGGTGACCTTGCCTTTGCCGGAAATGGCGGAGGGCCTGGCAAAGGCGGGCTTCGATTGGCTCTGGGTGGACCTGGAACACGCGCCGCTTTCATTGCGGGACCTGCAATCCATATTGAGCACGGTGGAGGGCAAGGCGTCTGCGCTCGTGCGGATTCCCGACAACAACCTGGTGTGGATCAAGCAGGTGCTGGATTTAGGGGTTGAGGGAATCATCGTGCCGCTGGTGAACTGCGCCTCTGAAGCCCGGCGGGCGGTCGACGCCGCCAAGTATCCTCCCGAAGGCTCGCGCAGTGTCGGCATCGCTCGCGCGCACGGACACGGGCTGTCATTCAAGTCTTACGTGGAGCGGGCGAACACCAGCACGGCGGTGATCCTGCAAGTCGAGCACATCGAAGGAGTGCGGAACATCGATGAGATACTGGCCGTGCCGGGCGTGGATGGGATTTTGATCGGACCTTACGATCTGTCGGGGAGCATGAACCTGCTCGGTCAGACCACGCATCCCGAAGTGTTGGCGGCGGTCGAGACGGTGCGCGCCGCGTGCGAACGCCGAGGCATGCCGGTCGGGGCGTTTACCTTCAGCCCGACCGAGGCGAGAAGCTTGTTGGCTCGGGGTTTCGGTTTTGTCGCGGTTGGAATCGACGCCCACTATCTCCTCTCCGCGGCCCGTGAGGCTCTGGCGGGCGCGCGCGTTACGGCTTGATAGTGAATCAATCATGGCACGCTCCTCGAGGCAAGGCGCTGCACAACATAGGTTGCCCGTCCCGACACGCATGATGATTCGACAACCAGCCCTTGAAACGCATTTTAAAAGTGGCAAAACGCCCGCCATGCTCTTTGCTTTGAACTGTGATTAATCAACTCGGGAGAAAATTGAAGTGGGTGCGCCTAGAAAACGGCAGGTCTTGGACTGCGTCAGCCCTCTGGCACTTTTGGGAGGCGTCGAAATGATAGGCGCCGTTGAAAGCGGTAGAGGGCTACCGCGCTCCAAGTCGCTGCCGCAACGACGGACATCCCACGAGGGTTCATTGCCTCTATTCACCTCCATGTTTTGGAGCTGTTCCTGTGCCGTCACCCACCCTGTAGGAGTCGACATGAAGATAATTCGCTTGGACTCAACGCCCATCGGCGTTCTCAAACAGGCCTTCGCGATTTGGATCATTTGCTTTCTGCTTTGGATCTGCGGCCAAGCCCGTGCGGAGATCGTGATCAACGAGATCTATTACGATCCACCGGACCCGACGGAGCAAACGGAGTTTATCGAACTGCATAATCCGGGCGCAGCCCCGGTGAATATCGCGGGCTGGCGATTCAGTGATGGCGTGGGGTATGTGTTCGGTCCCGACACGATGATAAGCGCGGAGGGATATCTGGTGGTCGCGCGTAATCCGGCCGCGTGCCGGAATGGCTTCGGCGTCATCGCTTTTGGTCCGTGGGACGGCTCGCTGGCAAAATCGGGTGAGACGATTGAGTTGCGGGACTCGGCAGGCCGGGTCGTCGATCAGGTCGATTATCGGGCAGGTTTTCCGTGGCCGACGGCGGCCAAAGGCGGAGGTGCGTCCATGGAGTTGATCCACCCTGCACTCGGCAATTCTCTGGGTGGTTCCTGGCGGAGCTCGCGTCCGGGCAACACGCCGCAAACCATTTATGTGCCCGCCCAGAGCGATGGGTGGCGATTTAGAAAAGGGACCACGGAAGCATCGTCACCAATCGA
>CANLCA010000080.1 GCA_947487925.1 Verrucomicrobiales bacterium
ACATGCCAAACGGTTGGCCATCCGAACCCACCAGTGTCTGGCGGGCAAAAAAGTGAAGCGCCCCGATGGAGTCGTTGCCGACCTTGCGAAGGAGGGTGGCATCCTCCGCAAGATCAGGCGAGATCCGTAGGAAGGGGCTACCGAATCCCACAGCAAGGGCCAAAGCCTTCAAATCCGCGCCTTCAGCCTCGCCCGTCTGGGCCACAAGTTCTGCTCCGGTGCCCTCTGTCGTCGAGACAAAGGCACAGGAAACCTCGCAAAGCCGAGTGGCCAGCAAAGTAATCTGACTGAATTCGGCGTCGTTCATGAGGCCATGCGCCAACCTGTGAAGAAGGAAAGCGGGAGCATTTCAGTTTCTCATTTTCAACCGCTTCAAGCCCAATCGGGATGCCTCGTCGTGCCTCGGTCCGCGCCCCACCCTATTGCCACCGTCAAGACCGCCGGATGACCCGTCAGCGAACTAAGTGCGGCTCATTCCGGAGCCGCACCCGGGCGATATCGGAGAACAGTTGATCCCCCTTGAGCCTCGCGGCGTTCATTTTTGGATAACGGACCTCCCGGTATCCGGTGACGGCTTCAGGTGACCGCGCGAATTCCAGACACTTGTCATACACGCTCATGAGGTCGCCTACCCCATCAAGCTTCGCAAGCAACCCAATGTACCAATCCCGAAAGTCGCGTTCCTCGCGGTGCCAGTCTGGGAGCACTTTACGAAGCCACCCCATCCGCTTGACCCATCCCAACATCCAATCACGGGTAATCATATCCCAAGCCACGCGCCGACCAAAAATCACAAACTCGGGGCGGTTAAAATGACGGTATTCGACCCGGTCACCACGCGCCGGATCAACTCCATAGCGCGCCTGGTCGCGCCGCCGCTTTTCGACGCTCGTCAAGAGATGCGCCACATAGATCTCGTCCTTGATCACCATCACCTTATGCAGGTTCCAAACCACAGCCCGAGTCAACGCATGGTCCCTGGAAGCACTATCCCTTGAAAAAACCTTTTTCACCAGCGTCGCATACCGCTGGGCGTAGTCCACTCCGCCATACTGCACCGCGTCGTAGATTCTTCGAACCAAGTCCTCACGGGTTTCCTCGGAGAGGCTCATCTGACTGAGCGTTTCCCTCGTCAATGTTTCATAAAGCTCCGCCACCCTGGACTCGGCACGCCGTCCTTTCCCCGCCAGGATGCGCTTCTTTTCCTGCAATACCGCCTCCGTCCCAGTTGGCTCGCCGAACTCTGAAGCGCCTGCGACAGCCTGCGCCAGATTATCGCAAAGCCATCGACCTAGTTGGAATGCTTTTCGGTTCTCCGACGCCGCAAGGCCCATGCTGGCGTCGATGCCCCAAAAGATCGAGTCGAGTTGGAGGGGAAGCAGCCCTTTTTGGTACGCGACTCCGAGCAGCGTCATGTTCGCAAAAATCTGGCTCCCGAACGCGCGCTCGCAAAGCGCCGAGACGTCGTGGCTGAAAAACCGATCCGCTCGCGTTCGGGATTTTAAGAAGTTTTCCACTGCGTCCATATCCATCGCCTCTTTGCCGATCAGATTCCGAATGGTCGGAGTCTTGTGCCGGTTCACGACAACCGCCGTGCGCTCGCGGCTGCCGACGCAATAATTGGAGGCTGGATCCAAGGACCGCGACGCCTCGAGAAGGTCGACGCCCAGGATCAAGTCGGCCTTACCGCAGGGGATGATGTTCGAAGTGTAGCGAGCCCCTGGTTTCGAGAAGGTCAGCATCGAAAACACACCGCCATTCCGAATCGCCAGACCCTTCTTGTCACAGAATTGAACGTGCAAACCGCTCTTGTGCGCCGCCATCACGAGCACGGCCGCCGCCGTCCCGATCCCCATCCCCCCTACCCCGGTCAGATAGCCGTGCCACGGGCCGTCGAGCGAAATCGCGGCAGGCTCGGAGAGACGGTCGAATTCCAAACCATCCACCCAGCGGACTGCGGGACGCTCGCGGCGCACGATGATTTCTTCAAAGGACGGGCACGCCTTGTACTCGCCAACGCCTCCGTCACGCGTGATCTTGAATCGGGTGCAAGCCCCATCCGCCACGCACCAGGACAGGTCGGTGACCACTTTCTGCCCATACGGCGTGGACTCGAAGGTCAATCCCGGGCATCCGGTGGCCTGGGTACACTCCAGACAATTCTCGCAGACTTCCGGGGTGATGTTGATGTGGCGTTTGACCTCCAGGAAGCCGCGCTCCCGGACAGCGGCCCTCTCCGTTCTTGCCTGCCTCCTGTGGAATGTGATGCCGCATTCCTTGTCCGCCAAGACCACCTTGACGCCCTCCCCCAGGATGGATTTCTCCAACAGCTTACGATACGTGTCTTGATCCTCGGGGTTCACGCGGACCACCGCCGCCTCCCCATTGACCCCGGAGGCCATCGCGGAGACGATGCGCTCGATGTTCTGAACAAACGTCTCCTCGCCCGTCACGCTCTCGGAGGTCGAGGCCGTGGGCTGATGGCCCGTCATCGCCGTGGTCTTGTTGTCCAGGATGATGTAAGTGATATCCTGCTGGTTCTTGATGGAGTTGGAGATGGCGAGCTGACCGCTGTGAAAGAAGGTGGAATCTCCCATGAAAACCACTTGCTTATTCTTGATGAAAGGATCAATCCCGGCCCCAGTGCCGCCTCCCAATCCCATGCCGCTGTAGTTGTGCATGAGATCCTCGTTCGGCTCGAACATCAACATGGTGTAACAGCCGGTATCCCCGTGGAATACCAGATCCACCGGATCGATCCCGTGCGTATCGAGCATGTAGCCGGGATCTCGAAAGTCCTTCTTGATCCTCCCCAGCAAGCTCGAAGAATCCCGATGAGGACAGCCAGGACAAAAAGTCGGCGTCCTGGTGGGCAACTTGGCTTCCACAGAAAAAAGCTGGTCAATGGCGGCCACCTCGCGCCGAATCAGAGCCAGGTCCACTCCCTCATGCAGCTCGGGCACCGCCAGAACCAGATTCCCGAGAAGTTCAATGAGCCGCGAAGGATTGAGCCCGCGTGTATTCGGGATTCCGGGCAGCTTTCCAGGAAACTGTTTCCCCCAAAGCTTCACCGAGAGGATAGCCGGGTTTTCCTCCGGTCGCTGCTTCGCCGCATGCAGCACTGTGGCGACCTGGTCCTCCAGAAAGCTGCGTCGTTCCTCTACCACCACCACATTTGTTTTCCCGGCGCAGAAATCCAGGATGACCGAAGGATCGAGGGGATACGTTAGCCCTATCTTCAGGATGGGAAAGGCTCCGTCGAGACCCAGCTCGGCGAGCGCATGCCGTAAATAACAATACGCCGCGGCTGAAGTGATCAAGCCCCATCGGCCAGAGGCTCTACCCTGCTGGTCGCCGAACAAGACCCGATTCACTTCCAAACGGCGCGCCGCGGCCCACAGCTTTTGCACCCGCTCAGGCATCTGCTGTTCCTTGCGCCACGTTCGAGGAGGAAGAAGCACTGTGCGCTCGAGGTCGAACCCAGCCGTTTCCAACGTAATCTGTGCCCCGGTGTTGATCTTGGGAAAATGGTTGGGCTTCGTTCGCACGGTACCCCCTCCATCAGCTTGGTGCGTCGTGACGAGATAACCCATGTAAAGCTGGCTGGCACGCGACAACTGAAACGAGACATCAATCCAATCCTTCATCTCCTGTGGATCGCTCGGTTCCAGCACGGGCATCATCAGGTGCTTTGCGAGAAACCGTGAATCCGCCGGGACCTGCGTTGAGTCACTCCAGGGATCGTCTCCTAGGACGATCACCGCTCCCCCATCAGGATGGGCTCCCGCTAAATTGCCCAAAGCAAGGGCATCTGCCGCGACGTGCACACCCACGCTCTTCTGCACCGCGATGGCCCTGAGTCCATGCATCTGCGAACCGTTGACCATCGCGATGCCCAACGCCTCATTGTGCGCCATTGTCGCGCGGATGCCGTGGGCGTTCAGCAGGTCCCGCAAATCGTGGGCGATGTCGAAAAAGGCGGACACCGGAGAGCCGGGATACCCGGTCCAAAGATGGGTCCCACCCTCGGTTTCCAAACACCCTTTTACAAGGAGCTCATTTCCCGCAAAAACCTCGACCCCAGAGAGTTGTGTAAAACGAATGTCAGCTCGCACTGCCTGGATTATCGCATCCACCCGCCCTGCATGCAAGCGCCGACTTGAACCAAGAAGAACCCCTGTGCGGATTTTGGAATTCCTGTCGTCAGCGACTGACCAGGAAGAAAGAAAGACTAAAGAGCCACGACGCAGAGGGCCGGAGGCGTTTGGCTCCGCACTTGGGAAACGCTTCTAAAACCTGTCCGATACTCCGTCAAACTGCTCCCCAGTTCGAGCCACCATTCTCTCCAGAGCTTGCCTGGACCGCCGGATCACGTGAATATTAGAACTGCATGTGGTCGGTTCAGCGACCTCCCGTGTTCCGCAGCAACCTCGACTGTCCGCCGTTCTGCCCGATGACAAGATCCAACCACCCATCTTCATCAAAATCCCCCGTCACCGCTCCGCGCTGCTCGCCGTAGATCATGACTCCGCTCTCCACACCGGGCATCGCTGAGAAATTACCACGTCCATCACCGCGCATTAACAGTCCGCGTCCGGCATCCTGGCGCGCCATTTCGAGATTTGTCCCGAAGAAATTTTGACTCAAAACCAAGTCCATCCTGCCATCGTGATCGAAGTCACCAACGCAAACCGCCTGCACCGGCGTCCACTGCGCCTCCGAGGGAAGCTCCCGCACCTCAAACTTCCTGGCAGCCTTGTCAGTCAGGGAGATTCTGTTTAGAAGGATCACGGAAGCGAACCGGGACGCCTGGGCCACCCGCATCCGAGTCCGCCGTGCCCCAAGCAACTTCTCCACCCCGACTTGCGCGTATGCCTCGTGCGTCGAGGCAACCTCCTCGATGAAGGGCATCGCACTCTTAATGTGGCGGAACAACCGGTCGGGCACATACTGCCCGGAAGCGTCGTCAAAATGGGCTTCGACCAAATCCAATGGCGCGGCCGGATCTTCGGCGCCGTAATAGAGCCGCCTTGGATGCACGGCATCCGGACGATACCGCGAGTTGAGGCCCCAGTTGCCCACGATCAAATCCGTCTTGCCATCTCCGTTAAAATCTTCCGCAGCGATACAACTCCACAACCCCGTCCACTCAGTCAGGCCCCAATCGTCCGTCACCTCACGAAGTTTGCCGCGCTCGTTCAGGAATACTCGAATCGGCCCCCATTCACACGCAAGCACCAGCTCCGGAAATCCGTCTCCATTCAAATCACTCCAACAGGCGGCATTCACCAGACCGACTGCTTGCAATATTGCCATGCTGATCTCATCCACTCGCCACTCACCGTCGCGCTGTTGGAGCAAGAACGACGGCCCTGCCTCCGGGTAACGCCCAGGGCGACACCCGCCCGCAACGAAGAAATCCGTCTGCCCATCCCCGTTGTAGTCGCCAGCCGCCATCGCACCGGCTCCAACAGCATTGATCGGAAAGTTTGTCACCACCACTCCACGACGGACATCAATCAACGACAGGATGGGGCCGGGAGCCGTCTTCCCCTCATAATAGGAGTGTCCCACCACAATCCGGGGACCCGCGTTAAGACCTTTGGCGCTCAAGATCAGAACTCCGCTCTGCTCGTCAGAAATCGGCAGCCGGTAAGACACGGAACCATTTCGAGCGAACCCGCCTTTGCCATCTCCGTGATGGATTCCAAGCTCGCCACCCGTTCCGCCACTGATGACCAGATCCTGATGCCGATCCCCGTTCAAATCCTCCACAGCGAAGCGCGGCCCGGAATGGGCCAGTCTTCCTGGCAACAGAGGCTGGCGGGCGAACTCATCGAAGAACTGGTCCACATGCCGATGATCGAGCCGGCCGCTCTCATCTACAAAGCGAGGCGCCTTCGGAGTATCCAAAGCTTCGAGTTCTTCAGCGCTGGCAGTCGACTCTGAGACTTCGTAAAGCACATTCGGTCGCACCGGAGAGATGTTGGAACGCTTGCCGCTACGCCAACGGACGACGAGTCTCCCCGAAGCGAACGTTCCACCCGCGGCAAAGACTCGCGCGGGATCATCGCTCGATAAGTACCTGCCTGCCGCCGTCATCTCTTGCGACTGACGGAAGGGGCCTCCTTCAAGCTCTATTCGGGCTCCGATGCCGCGCGTGTTGCCTCCGCTGCCTCTCAAGCGCACTGCAATGCGCGGACCTGGAGCATCGTTCCGCAGCATGAAAGTTTCACCATTCAAATTGTTCAAGATCAGATCGAGATCACCATCATTGTCGAGGTCCGTAGCCGCCATGCCGTGGGAGACGGAAACCTGGTCAAAGCCCCAGATGTGACCCGCGTCAGCAAAGCGCATGCCTCCCAGATTGCGAAAGGCGACGTTGGGCAATGCCAGGCGGGGAAACCGCGCCTTCATCGCCAGGAGTTCAGCCGCGCTCCAGTTCTTTCCCCGCCGCTCCCGGTCAATCGTGTCACTCACATCCATGTTGTTCAGCTCCCGTTCGTGTCCGGTCGTTACGAGCAAATCCTCGAAGCCATCAAGATCGACATCCAGGAACATCGGAGTCCATGACCAGTCTGCCGCCTGTACCCCTGCGAACCACGCCACTTCCGCGAACGTAGCGTCGCCGCGATTCTTGAAGAGCGTGTTTTGATGGGCGACTTGCGGACGGTTCTCGAAAACGCCAGGTACGTAAGGCGGCGGTGGAAAATAAACGACCCCGGTGTGCCGTAGCCGGTGCGTTCGGCCCAACATTTCAGTCGCGAAAAAATCGACAAAACCGTCTCGATCCAAATCCGCGAAATCGACACCCATGCTGAAGTGGCTCGTATGCCGGATGGCGAGCGGTGGGATGAGACGAAATCCTCCTTTGCCATCATTGATCCAAACCCGGTCCGGCGATGAGAAATCGTTGCAGACATAAAGATCAGGCGCCGCGTCACCGTTCAAGTCTCGAAACATCGCTGCGAGGCCCCAGTCATAGAAAGGCTCCTTTAATGGCTTCCCATCCTGATCCAGAAATCTTCCCGAAGCCAGGGACTCAGGCGTGAAACGGCCCTTGCCGTCATTGAGGAACAACACATGGGCTTCGCCGTGTTCCTCGACTCGACCCTGTGCATCCAGAGTGAACCGTCCGACCAGATCAGGTTCAGTCACAGGCCGTCCGTTTACCGATTCCAACACCATGGCGCCATCACGCTTCTTTCCTCGAAACCGCGTGTTCGGCAAGTCGCGCAGCGTTGAGGTCCGGTAGTTGACCACGTACAAATCGAGGTCGCCATCGCCGTCAATGTCCGCCAAGGCGAGCGACATCCCGCCCTTGCCCTCGTTGAGCACAGGGCCGAGCGCTGAAAAGTTCCCGCGCCCATCATTGCCAAAAAGGCGAGTCCCCTGCCCCACCGTGTTCACGACCAGATCGAGATCGCCATCCCCGTCGAGGTCAACCAGCGACACCCCCGTACACCACAAGCCATCGCATCCGACTCCCGCGCGGCTTGCAATCTCATCAAACTTCCAACCTCCGAGGTTCCGATACAACGCATTAGGACCGTCGAGCCCGGCAAAATACACATCGCATAATCCATCTCCATCCACATCGCCCGCCGCGACGCCTGAGCCATTCAAGTAAATCTGATTCGTGAAATAGGTGCTCTCGCGGATGATGTTGGTGAACGTCACTCCTGTATCACGGCCGGGCATGAGGGTGAACCCCACTTTGCCGGCACCGACGGGCTGCACTGCCGCCCATCGGTAGCCGTTGGTCGACGTCCAATCGAGCGCTTGCGCCCCGCCGCCTGACAACCCGAGACAAATGAGAATCAGGGGCAGCTCGCCGAATAGTCGTCCCAGTGCGCGCATCGTTATTTGTGGGCCACGTTTATCGACTAACGGCACGAGGCTGCGACTGGGAAACCTTGGCACTCCTGGATGTTGACATGATGGGCGTTCAGGCTTGATCACGCCATGTGGGGTTGGATTCCGGTAACGAAGTCCCGTCGCTTCGACATCCGTGAGCCGGAGAAAATGCCTGAACAAATTTCCAAGGCTGAGAGGCATCGTTATTGTTGGGATGATTTCAACGGCACCGATTCAAGGAGGCCGTTTCGTCCGATGGCTACTTCGAGGAGATTCGCAGGCAATGCCGATGACACAATCTCGCCACCGGGCCAGCGCGTCTGAATCGTTCCTCCTCGAGGAGTCCGCGGAAACAGGAGGGTCAATCCATTCTGTGACCTATAACCGGAGCCCGCCAGCACTTCCTGCCATGGCCCCGAGCGATCGCCCTCTCGAATTCGCACTGACGCTCCGATTCCATAGGGGTTTCCAGGGGGACCCTTCAGGCGTACTCTCAGCCCTCGCGTACCGGCCACATTGCGATACAACTTGGTGCCACCGCCATTCTGTCCCACTACCAAATCCATGCGGCCATCATGATCGAAGTCAGCGGAGGCGGCGCCACGTTGCTCACCATAGATGCGCAGGCCGCTGTCCGTTCCTGAAACAGGTCGCAATCCACCATGTCCATCTCCTTTCAACAACAATCCGCGTCCGGCGTCGTTCCTTGAAGTGGTTGGTTGCACCGCAAAAAAGTTCTGGCTGAGGAACACGTCTGAATGTCCGTCTCCGTCAAAATCCGAAGCCACCACAGCAAATGCGGGCGAAAACTGTGCTTCGATCGGCAGCGGCATCGCATCGAAATGATCACCACGATTGAGAAAGGTCATCGACGCGAGCTCGTTTACTTCCGCTTTCCTGGTGGACGAAAAAGCCGGGCCAAGAACATCTGAAACAGCGGCGGCGGCGTAGGAAGCGTACGATTCGAACCGAGCCATGAGACTCGGTATTGCCTTCCGCAGGGCGTCGAGATCACGCTCAGGAACCTCGCGCCCCAGGCGCAGATCGTCTGCGGCCTCGATGAGATCGAGCGTGCCATCCGCGTCGAAATCACCGTGGTGCAACCGCCGAGGATGCTGACGTGAAGCCCGGTACTTGCTGTTCAACCCCCAATTGCTCGCCACGATGTCAGGACGCCCATCTTCATCCAGATCCGCTGTCGTCACCCCGTTCCACCAACCTGTCGTTCTGCTGAGACCGAGGCGCTCCGTCGCTTCGGTAAGCCTGCCATGATTGTTCATGAATACTCGGATAGGGGCCCATTCCACCGCCAGGATCAGGTCAGAGAAACCATCACCGTTGAGATCACTTGCCACCGCCGCCGTGACGCACCCG
>CANLCA010000081.1 GCA_947487925.1 Verrucomicrobiales bacterium
ATCGCCGCGGGTCGGGTGAAGCCTTTGGATGAAATCCTTAACCACTCCTAGATTTTGGCGGGCGTATGCGGAGTTGCCGCCGGAAATCAAACTGGCCGCGCGCAAGCAATACCTTCTCTGGAAAGACAACCCGCGGCATCCCTCGCTGCAGTTCAAAAAGGTCGGTCCGTTTTGGTCGGCCAGGATCACGGAAGATTACCGCTCGCTGGCGCTGCTGCGAAATGACACTTATCATTGGTTCTGGGTTGGCACGCACGCGGTTTACGAGCAAATCTTGAAAAGTCGTTGAGATTTTCAATCAACTTTCCAGAACTGCTGTCGCCCGCCGCCAGGACATTTTCCAATCAGTTATTCCCATCGCGATGTCGAACAACCGAAACGGCAATTACACTCGTTCCCACGCCCCGCCCTCCCTGGCGCGACACACTTTCAAATTAATCCTTGAGCAGCCACAAGCAATTCGGCAATGGCCCAATCCAAAGTCCCGAACACGTTGCCCCCGCTGATTCCCGGCACCCTTCAAAGGGCATTCCTCTGTTCCGTCCGCATCATTCGCGAGTTGCTCGAAACGCAGGTCCAGAAGGTGGAAGGCGCGCCGAGGCGGTTCCAGACTTTCGCAATGTGCAACCGGGGAGCAAAGCAGGGAGGGATGGTTTGCAGCAAGAAACTGGTTCGGTCAAGTTGTGTAGTCTGCTGCGAGAGCTTACTTCGCTTCTTCCATTGATATTGGCATTCTGGGTTGCCAGATGGTATTCTTGCACCCATGAATGAGACAATTCAGATCGATCAGGCCGGCCGCATCGTTCTCCCGAAGCGCTTGCGAGAGCGGTTTCGACTGGAAGGCGGCGACATGCTCGCCGTTGAAGTGCGGGGCGACGCGATTGAACTCCGACCGACAAAGGCGGCCAGTGGTCTAAGACGGGTGAATGGAGTTCTCGTTGTGACTTCCGGCGGCAGTCTCCCTTCGGGCAGGGACTTCGTCGCCGAAGATCGTGAAGCGAGGCTCCAGGACCTCATGCGCATGGGGAAAGGTGAAAAATGAAAGTCTTCTGCGACACGAACATGCTCGTATCCGCGTTTACCGAGGGGCATCCCCAACACCATGCAGCGCGTCCCGTCTTTGAAAGGATCAAGTCCGGCACGGACACCGGGTTCGTCGCGGCGCACAGCCTTGCGGAAGCGTATGCCGTTCTGACGCGCCTTCCCGGACCAAACCACGTTGTTCCCCTGGTCGCCTGGCAAGTGATTTCGGAAAACGTGGTCAAGAACTGCACTATCGTTGCGCTCACGGCGAAGGAATACGCCGCGACGATCGAAGCGGCGGCGGCACAGGGAATTCAAGGAGGGATGACTTACGACGCGATTCTGCTCGCCGCCGCGGCAAAGAGTGGAGCGGAGCGGATTTACACGTTCAACGTTCGCCACTTCCAGAAGTTGGCGGAGCAAGATGATGGCCTCCGATCAAAGATCGTTGCGCCTTAGTGCTGTTGATTCCTGACGCATCCCAAGATTGGGGTCTTTGTCCCGATTCTCTGGTTTTAGCCCCTGTGCGACGCGTTGCGTCAGGGTCAGATGTCCCGAAATCCACGCGGCATTTTTCGGGACATTTGTCCCTGGTTTGCGCGATCGGAGCGTGACGAACGTCTGGTAGTCGTTAGGATTCGAAAGCATGTCCAGTCGCTCGGAATCCGAAACCGAACGACGGCCCCGCTTCGGTTGGTCAGCGTTGGGCACGCTCCTGTTGGGATGGGGACTTTCAGCCCTGATCCTCTTCGTGGGTTTAAGGAAATCCGATCAACTAGACCAGGCAAGCTTCGATCGTTCGGTGCACACCATCCGCGAATTGCTCGAAACCCACATCGAGAAGGTGGAAGGCGCCGTGGGTCGGATGCAAACCTTCGCGACCTTTAACAATCATGCATCTCAAGGGGAGTGGATGGAGATGTTGGGATCGATCGATCCTCAAACCAATTTCAAGTATATGCGCGAATTGGGCGCCGCCAGATACCACCCTTCATGGAGCCTCAACGCACCGACGAACGGGCCTTGGGATCGGATGGGGTTCGTTATTTTTCGAGCTGTGGGACCTGATTTCCACGCGGCCCCACCGGCGATTTGTTCGTTGACACCGCTTCGGAGAACTGGGCGGTGATTGCGGATGGCATCAAAGCCGCGCACCCGCGCATCCCAACTCCGTTGCGCATGACTAATGAGGTCACTCACCAAATCACCGTCCTGGCAACAATGTTCCGTGTCTTTTACAAACCCGGCCAAATTCACTTTGCAACGGTCGCCGAAGGACCTCGAAAGACCAACGAGGCATCGAGGGTCAATTTCAACCAAGGACAGCGAGAAGGTCAATTTGCAGGCGTGATTTTTGGAGTGTTCGACCTCACCATGCTCATCCGATCCGCTTTCGGGGAAAAACGCTTGCCCGTGGAATTCGAACTTCACTGTGGGCCGGCCAAGGATGCCACCACGCGAGTGGACGGGCGGCCATTCGCCTCGGACGGGCGTTCGCGACTGGATTCCTGGTCGTCGCAATCGTGGCACACACGGCCCTACCATTACCGCTGCTACACCACCCCGGAATTCGAAGCGCAATCGCCCCGCCGACTGGTCTGGCTGGTCTCCGGCAGCACGGCGGTTGTCACCTTGGCCCTCGCCGCTTTTGTCCATCTGCAATCTGTGACGCGGGCGCGGGCGGAATCCATCGCCGTCTTGCGCGAGGAAGGGCGGGCGATGGTCGAAACCGCAGGCCACGGGAAGGAACGGCTGAGCCGCGATCTCCATGATGGCGCCGTCCAGGCGATGTACGCCTCAATCCTCACCCTCAAACGGGCCATGAACGACCTGGAGTCGGATCCCGCCGAAGCGCGGGAGAAGGTCGCGTCATCGGTCGCCCTACTCGACGAGGCCATTTCCGAATTGCGCGGACTGTTGATCAACCTTTCGCCCACTCCACTCGCCGGGGAGGTTTTGGTGAATTCACTCAAAACCCTGGTTCATACCATGAGCCGGGCCAATGGCACGACGGTGGTCCTGGAGGGCGACACATCCTCGCTCGAAGGCTTGAAATCGCAATCCGGAGTCGAGCTTCTAAACCTGCTGCGCGAAGCCATCAGCAACGCCGTCCGTCACGCCGGCGCGCGCATGGTGAACATTACGCTGAGCTCATCTGGCGGACACCTGCAAATCGAGATCAAAGACGATGGATGCGGGTTCGACCCGGTGAAAACCACGAGTGAGGGGCATAGCCTGGCGAACATGAAGTCCCGATGCGGAAATTTGGGGGCGACCTTCGAAATCGAGTCAGCCCTGGGAAATGGAACAACGATCCGTTTGAGGATGAGCACAGGATGAAACCAGAAGGCAAGCGATCTCCGGAATCCGATGAGACGCCACGATTATCCACACGAGCATGCCTGGGAGCGCGGTCCCTCCCGACAAGCGGATAATGGATTTTAACCGCGAATAGACGCTAATAGAACGCTAATACGACTCCCGAAACCCTTCGGATCATGCTGGTGGACGACCACGAAGTCGTGCGCGTCGGGTTGCGCCACTTGCTCAATGTGGAACCGGGCCTGCTGGTGGTGTCGGAACGGGGACGGATCGGCGGAACGCTTGAGGAAGTGCGATTGAAATGCCCGGACATCGTGCTCCTGGACCTGCGTTTACCAGACGGAGACGGCCTTGATCTCTGCGCCACGATCAAGCGCGAATCGCCTCAAATCAAGGTGGTGATACTCACCTCGTACCTGGAGCCGACGCTCATGATGCGAGCCATCGCGGCGGGCGCGGATGGTTATCTATTGAAGGAGTCCGAGAGCACCGAACTGTCAAAAGCCTTGCGCTTGGTTCGATCCGGTGGATCTTTCTTCGATCCCATCGGTCGACGAAGCATCAGTTCATCAAGTTTTACCGACGAACCAGGGAAAGAGGACTTGCGAGAATCGCTAACCGGACACGAAAGTCGTCTTCTGAAGCTGGTTGCAAAGGGCGAAACCAACAAGGAGATTGGCGAACAACTCAAACTCAGTGAAAAGACAGTGCGCAATCAACTCAGCGTTGTGTTTACCAAACTGAACGTCACGAACAGAACGCAGGCGGCATCCGTCTACCTACGCCTCCAAACCCAGGCAGTTCTGCCAAAGTGTGACTTCGTGAGGCCGCTCTTGCTCCCGAGGGAGGTATTGTCCACCGCGGAAGTGCAGGTCATCCCTCATTCTTCGTCAAGCCTCTCTCATCCAGGCCGTTGTAAATCTTCACTCCACTCGCCGCTCAACTTCCGTTTTAAGGATGAATGTCGTTTTAAGGATGAATTGACAAATTCGCTTCGAATCCTACAGTAAAAGGCAGTTCGGGTAGCGGGACGTTTCTTCAGCGGCGTTCTCCACGCCCACCTCCTTGGCGTCCGTTGCCCGGACTGTTTTTTGCACCTATTCAGGGTGTCACCCGCAGATCTTCCTTACAGACCTCCAGACTCCCTCGTCCACAGGGTTTGCGCCACATCTTTCCAGGACATGAACCGGGATCTTACTTGGGGTGGGATGCGGGCTTGTGCTGGCTGTCACATCCCCTACCCTACCGGACATCCTGATTCCAATTTGCTTTCAAGAGCAGCCTCATGCGCCGGTTCTTTGGACCTCTGACTTCGTTGCTCGATCGTTATCCTACAGTCGCGGGATGGAGAGGCGGCTCATTCGCGCCTCGTTAGAGAACCAAGTTCCTGTGCGACTTAATCTCATCTTGAAAGCGAGTTGGGATGAGAAGCGCCCATTTCTCCGGCTAACCTGGGAGCTTCAAAGAGTCTTCGCGGAGTTGTTTCGGGCACCCGTGACACCCAACTCAGCAAATGCCCATCGAGGTCTCGGCGTCAAATCTTCCCCAGATATAACGGCGTCCTCGATCAGGTGTTTCTCGGCGAGCACGCCGATCATCCCGGCGTTATCGCCGCACAGGCTCTTGTCGGCGAACCGGAGCAAATATCCACGCTCGGTACAGCCCTGCTGCAAAACCGTCCGCAAGCCGCTGTTGGCCGCCACCCCCCCCGACACTGTCAAACAACTGACTCCCATCGCGCGGCATGCCGCAAACGCTTTGAATGCCAAAACCTCGACAATGGCCGCTTGTGCCGAGGCGCATAAATCCCGAAGCCTAGATTTCTCCTGACTGATTTCGGGATGATCCCGCAGATGATAACGCACGGCGGTCTTCAGTCCACTGAAGCTGAAATCGAAGTCTCCGCTTCGCAACATGGGCCTTGGAAACGGGATGGCTTTCGGATTGCCGCCCGATGCGAGTTTATCCAAGTAGACACCTCCCGGATAAGGCAGTCCCATCAATTTTGCAATTTTATCGAAACACTCCCCGGCCGCATCGTCCACGGTCATCCCGAGGACTCGGTGGCGCGAGACCGCCTCGACAAAGACGAGCAACGTGTGACCGCCGCTGACGATCAACGCGACATGCGGGCGCACCCGTAACCATCGGGCGGTCAAGGGATCTCCATCGATCCAGGGTGAATACAGATGAGCCTCGTGATGATGGACCGGCAAGAAGGGAAGCTCGAGAGCAAACGCAAGACCCTGAGCCGCCTGAGCGCCAGACATTAAAGCGTTGGGCAATCCTGGCCCCAAAGTCGCCGCGATCCCCTTCAGTTCCTCCAAGCCCAGCCCCGAAAGACGCATCGCCTCGCGCGCAACTGGCAGAAGATTTCTCAAATGCTCGCGCGCCGCCAACTCCGGAACGACGCCGCCGTATTCTGCGTGCAAAGCCATCTGGGACATGACCACGTTGGACAAAATAACCCCGTCGCGCACCACCGAGGCGCTGGTCTCGTCGCAAGAAGTCTCAAAAGCAAGCACAGCCATTCTGTTCGTGCCTTCTCAGTGTGTCATGAGGTAGAAGATCATGTTGAACCCGAGCGGATAATTCTTCTTTTCAGAAAACTCGCTGAAAAACCAAGGATCTGACCCCTCTTCCTCCCACCCGTCCCCGTTGTCGGTATTGTGGCACAGGAACACCATGATGCGATCCTGGCCATCGAGAATCGCTTTGAAATGGATCTCCCGTGTGTTTCCCCCAAGGTGGCCATCCTCCCATGTGATCCCGGTGTTCTTGTTGGCGACGGCCGCTCGAAGGTTTGATGTCTGAAGGGAAAGAGTGTCCGGGATGTCGAAAAGGAAATGGAAAATCTGATGGCTGCGGGGGATATCCACGATTTCGCGCTCCGGGAAGATTCTTTTCATCACCCGCGAAACCCCATCCCATTCCCTTTGCCCCCAGAAATCATCCACCATCATCGCGCCGCCGTTCAAAAGGTATCTTCGCAAGATGGCGACCTCGTCATCGGTGACCTCAATGTTACCGGCGCCACTCATGAACACCCAAGGGTAGTGGAACAATTCGGGGTCAGTGATCTCGATGACCTTGGGTTCGGGATGCGCGCGCAACGAGGAGAGTTGCTGCAAGCGATAGGAGAGGTTGAGATCCGCGTCCGGATAATCGGTGAACCAAGCGAAACTGGAGCGTTCTGGTCGATTGGATTTGTATTTAAGCCGCGCGAAGGTGAAGACATCATTCTCGAACCTTTCCTGCAACGGCCACATCGGGACACCACCGCGGTCGATGGGACCCATGGGGACGGCCTGCCGTCGCCCTCCCCAAAACTGGGCGATAGCAATACTCATCAAGCCTGCCAAGCAAACAAGAATCAGGCTCTTCAAGCGTTGGGATCCACTGCGGTTAAAAGGCTTCAAAACAACCGACTTGTATACTCCGCCATTGATTAGTCGAGTCTCAATCATGGGGACTCCTCTCCACTGTTTTTCGGTTGCGTTTCATCGTGGATAGCGAGAGCTTTTCAGGATGCCACATTTTCAACGCTCCGCGGTTGCCGTCCTGGCCGCGCTTTTACTTAATCAACCCCCCATGGTCGCGGCCGCTCCCCATAAGGAGACCTTGGTCGCCATCCAAGACATGCGAGAAAGCGCGGATCGCTTCCTCGCGGCCTTGGATGCGGGGCAGAAATCCAAGGCGATCTTCCCGTTCAAGGACGATGAGCGCCTCAATTGGCATTTCATCCCACGCGAACGAAAGGGTCTCCCATTCAGAGATATGGTGCCCGCCCAGCGCCCGCTTGGAATGGCTCTTGTTAACTCGGCGCTGAGCCACCGCGGGCAGATGAAAGCCGCCGCCATCATGAGCCTTGAGCAGATCCTGTTGGAACTGGAACAGGGCAAAGGCCCAAAACGCGATCCTGAGATGTATTTCCTGACTATTTTCGGCACCCCATCCGCAAATCAAACCTGGGGTTGGAGGATCGAAGGCCACCACCTTGCGATGAATTTCACGATCGCCCGTGGCACCGAAATTTCAGCCACCCCCTCGTTCCTCGGATCCAATCCGGCGATGATCAAAGAGGGCCCAAGGGCCGGGCTGCGCACCCTGGCCGCCGAGGAGGATCTGGGCCGGCAGTTGGTGAAATCTCTCAACCCCGCGCAGTCGAAGGTAACGATTTTCACCAATACCGCTCCCAAAGACATCTTCACTGCGGCGGACCGCAAAGCCAAGCAACTCGAACCCCACGGCATCCTCGCTTCCGCTCTCAATGAATCACAACTCGGAACCCTCAAAGCCCTGGTTCGCGAGTATGTGGGGCGTGTGCGGCCTGAATTGGCGGCGGTTTCCATGCAAAAGATCGAAAAAGCGGGGTGGAAACATGTTCGATTTGCTTGGGCCGGGGGCATGGATCCCGGGCAGGGCCACTACTACAGGGTTCAAGGCCCCACTTTCCTTCTGGAGTACGACAACGTGCAGAATAACAACAACCACGTTCATGCTGTCTGGCGGGATTTCGACGGTGATTTTGGCGAGGACATTCTGGCCCAACACCATTCAGAAACATCCCATGCCAAGTGAACCAGGGGTCTCACACCTTGGTCCAGAATCGACTGTTGCCGATTCCGCTTCCAACTCAGACGCCGACTCCAATTTAGATCATGCGTCGGAGCTCAGCGGGGATGCCGATTCCCTTCGCCGCCCCATTCCTGAGCCAGGGGAAACACCGTCCACGCCAGTTGACCAGGACCAGCCTGTCTCCGTCGGATCACAAGTCCCGTTGATTATCCACGACGTCGCGTTTGGCGGTGAGGGCGTTGGCCGGTGCGCAGAGTTCGTGATCTTCGTCCCCTTTGTCCTGCGAGGCGAGGAAGTCTTGGTCGAGGTGACGGAGGTCAAAAAAAGGTTTGCACGCGCCCGTCTGATAGAGGTCCTGAAACCCTCCCCGGACCGCGTGAAACCGGAGTGCCGGTATTTTGGTCAGTGCGGCGGATGCCAGTACCAGCACATGGCGTATGAACGTCAGCTTGAGGTAAAACACCAACAAGTAGCCTCCTTGATCGAACGCATCGGGGGCTTCGTCCCCGACCTAGTCACACAGGTGATCCCTTGTCCGACGCCCTACGGTTACCGCAACCGGATCATGATCCGGACTCAGTGGGACAAGACCGAGCAGCGCCTAAAGGTTGGGTTCCTGATGAACGAAAGCCGGCTGGTGGTGGATCTGGACCATTGTGCCATCGCTGATCCAGACATTAACCGGCGCATCCCGGCGGTTCGGGCAAATCCTCCCCCTCGCGGCGGGATCAAAGTGGTCCTGAGAGTACCGCCGGAAGGCTGGGTTTTGCCAAACGATTCCTTTTTCCAAAACAACTTTCACCTGCTGCCGAAGCTGGTCGAGACTGTCGCGGAGGCTTTGAGAACCAGCGCCACGAAATTTCTGGTCGACGCCTATTGCGGAGTGGGGTTCTTTTCCCTCGAATTGTCGGCGCTGGTCGAACGATTTGTCGGTGTGGAGCTGGATTTGCCGGCCATTCGGGCCGCGAGAGCCAACGCGTTGAAACGCCAAATCCACAACGGCGAATTCGTCGCTGGCCGAACGGAAGACCTGCTGCCCAGCCTGTTCGCCCAACTCGACCCGACCCAGTCGTCCATCATTCTTGACCCTCCAAGGACAGGCTGCGTGCCGGAGGTTCTGAACGCCATCGCGTCGCACAAGATCAGCCAGATCATCTACGTGTCGTGCCACCCTGCAACATTAGCCCGGGATCTGCGCACGCTCTGTGACTCTGGCGGCTACCGTCTTCACCGCGTGACACCGCTCGACATGTTCCCTCAA
>CANLCA010000082.1 GCA_947487925.1 Verrucomicrobiales bacterium
AAAGGGGGTCTTGTGCAGAATGGGCAAACGCGCCGACATGTGTTCAAGACATATAGATTTTCTATACAACAATTGCAAGAGAAAAACCGCCCTCTTGTTCACTTTTTCTGGAGTTTCAAGAAATTAGGCGAGGATCAGGGGTTTACCCTAGCGATTTCAGAGTCGAAGATCCACGATTGTTTTCTCGGAACTTGATTCGCCCGCCAACTTTCGCTTGGGACGCGAGCTTTGTCGGAAAACGAGGCGGAACTGGCCGATTTCAATCTGGTCAGTGTCCCCAAGCAACACCGGTTGAGTGACCCGACGACCGTTCAAAAAAGTCCCGTTGCTGCTCCCCAAATCCACCAGCCAGAACTCGTTCCCATGCTGACGCTGGATCTGCGCGTGGCGGCGGGAGACCTTATCCCCGGTCAACACAATATCGTTCCCAGGAGCCCGCCCCATGCTGCACGATCCCAGCATCACGACTCGTTCACCCCCCGGCTTCTCAACCTCTGCCTCCGGCTTATTGGCCTTCACCCACACGGGGTCGAATACTTGAAAATACACCCGATTGCGAACGGTCAGAAGCCCCGCGCTGGCGCGCACGATGCCCGCCAACCGAAGCTCCTCCACCAGAGGGTTCTCCTCCTCGTCTTTGACAGAATCCCCTTTCCAAATCAGCTCATACAAACCGAGAAGCGCCGCCAAATCTTTTTCGGTCCGAACCAGTCGCTCGCGAACAAAAAGCAAATTGTCGTCGCGCTCACGAGCTCGTGAAGACAAAAACAGGTCCTCGCAAAGCCTGTCGATGAACTGCTCAGAGCTCAGAGCTGAGTGAAGCGAGAGCTCCGCATCAACAACCGCCTTGCAAAGCCGCTGGGTCAGATAGGGATGGCCCGCGCTCCAATGCAGCACACGCTTCATCATCCGGCCTGAATGAGAACGATCGCGTCCACTCTGGGCAAGCCGCGAGTCCAGTCCCGATTCCAGCGGCGCCGTTTCGAGTTCGCTGAAATCCGTCAACTCGATTCGTTGCCCGATGTTGAAGGGTGTCATCCTTGGATCTCGAATCAAATCCGCTGGCACCGCCATACCCAGTAGACAAAATGTGACCTGGTTGAACTCCCGGTCGATTGCTCGGCGATTGTAGCATTCTCGAATGGCGGCAAAAAACTCGTCTGTGCTGAAAGGCAGACTCCTCACAGTGTCGATCTCATCCACGAAAACAACCAGCCTCACCCCGTTCGACGGAGAGCCTGATGGGGTCCCCGACTGCCCTGCCCGGACCGCTAATTTTGGCAACACCACCTGCTGCAAGGCGGCCATCATCCGTTGCAGGGGGCCAAGCCTCGCGTTTCCGGTCCAAAACTCCTCCAATTCGTCCTCCAACCGCAACTGATTCGCCATCCGCACCACGAGGCCGTCATACCACTGTTCCGCGCTGAGGTTCAGGCCAATTGCCGTCAGGTCCAAAACAACGACGTCCGTGCCTAGGTTCCGCAACCTCCCCGCAGTCCGAACCATCAGTGAAGATTTACCCATCTGACGGGATGTGAGAACATAACAAAACTCTCCGGACAACAAGCCGGACATCAGCTGGCGATCCGCAGGACGCTCCACGTAGCAGGAAGCATCGTGACGTAGAGTGCCCCCCGTTACGAAGTACCCAGTTTCAGTGACTGATCTGTTCGTCTCAGGCATAGTTCAACAATCCCGACCCCATTCCAGCCTGGCTACCCGTCTTCCCGAAATCAGTTCATCCCCCTCAGTTCAACAAGCTTTCGAGCTGCCTGGGTGTTTCCCTGTTTTGCCGATTGCTCGAGCAACCTCAATGCTTCAGCACGATCCATCAACACCCCGTCGCCGGTCAAGTGCCGCAGGCCCATGTCGTACTGCGCGTAAGCAGAGCCTGCCTTCGAGCGCTGAATTTGAAACTCCAAGGTCTTCCTAGCCGCCTCCGCTTGCGATTCCGCACTCTGAGCCGGTACTTGGGCGTTCGCACGTCCCGCAAATGTATTCCCGGCAGATTGTGGAAACGAGGTCAGCAGCGGAGCAGGTGAAACTACAGCCGCCGCCCCATTAGGTTGGAATGATCCCAACGCCGGATGAATCCGCGTGCGCCGTGTCACCGCGTAGATTCCCTGGCCCACCGCGCCAGTGCCACTCAGATAGACGAGCATCCCAAAAAGGAGAATGCATTTGGAGGTGGGCTTTGATTTCATACCTGGGAACGGCGGCGAGCCCGCCCTAGAGCCTTCACTGCGCAGTCCATCCGCCGTCAATGCGGATGTCCGTGCCCGTGATAAAACCAGCAGCGTCTGAACAAAGATACAGAGCCAGGGCCCCGATGTCCTCTACACGACCCCAGGAGCCTATCGGGATCCGGGATACAAATTGCTGGTTCGCCTGCGGGTTTTCAATGATGGGAAGGTTCATCTCCGTGGCGATGGGTCCGGGGCTAATGCCGTTGACAGTGATCCGCTCCGAAGCCAGTTCGAGGGCGAGCGCTTTAGTGAATCCCAGCAGACCCGACTTGCTCGCCGCATATGCTGTCCTATGGGGCAGGGCGACGTGGCTCATGATCGAAGTCATGTTGATGATCCTCCCGTAAGACTGGCCGACCATCAGAGGCACAAATTCGCGGCACATCAAAAAGGCGCCGGTCAGGTTGGTGTCGAGCACCCTCCGCCACTCCTCCATGGTGAACTCCGTGACGGGCTTCCGGACGTTGACGCCGGCATTGTTGATCAGGATATGGACCTTCCCAAACAGCTCGGACACCTGGCTCCGAAGCGCTCCAACCGAAGCCTCAGACCTCACATCGCATTCGTAGCTGACTGCGTCCCCTCCTGACGCACGAATTCCCTCCTCCACCACACGCAAAAGATCGAGATCCCGCGACACCAGGACACAACGCGCCCCGGCTCGGCTGAGCGCCTCAGCCATGGACCTCCCAAGCCCCTTGCTCGCACCGGTCACTAACGCCACTTTTCCGCTCAGAATCATAATTCCGCCCCCATTGTGCGTCGATTTGCCCGCTCTCTCAACATAAAATCCGCGCCCTTTCCGGGTCTAATGGCGGGCGTAAGAACGCCTTCGCCGCTACCCGACTCCCATTGACATCCACCTCGTAAGAACCGTTGCGCACGAAATCTGCCGTGATGATTTCACTGTGCTTGACGTATCCCATCCCCACCGCACTTCCCAACGTGTGGCCGTAGGATCCGGAGGTGGTGTAGCCGACCGGATGCCCGTTTCTCAAGATGGGTTCCGCACCCCAAAGCACAGGATCGGGATCACTCAGGACAAGAGTCACAAGCTGCCGGCGCCAGCCCGTCTGCTTCTGCTGCTCTAGCGCCGCCCGGCCGGTGAATTCCACCCCTTTGGAAAGCGACACGGCGAAGCCGAGCCCCGCTTCCCAGGGCGTGTCGTCGGGTGAAAGCTCCGCACCCCAGGCGCGAAAACCCTTCTCGAGGCGCAACGAATTGATGGCGTAATGCCCAGCATCAACCAATCCCAAATCCCTCCCCGAATTCCTGATCGCGTCGTAGAGTCCCAACGCTTGGTTTGTGGTGACATGGAGTTCCCAACCCAGTTCCCCCACATAGGTCATCCTCACCGCCAGCACGCGTGCCGGCCCCATGTCCAGCCACCTGGCCGAACCAAATGGGAATGCCGAATGGGAAAGATCCGACTCAGTCATGCGAGCGAGCAGGCGCCGTGAGTTAGGCCCCATCACGCTCAGCACGGCCCTCTCCGCTGTAATGTCAACGACCTCCGCGTGCTCATCCCGCCTCCGCTGACGCCCAACCCAGTCAGGGTCTCGGACGTTCTGCGCGGACCCGCTCACAAGATAAAACTCGTCCCTCGCAATCCGAATCACTGTGAGATCGCTTTCAAACCCTCCGCGATCATTGAACAGGCCTGTGTAGACAGCTTTTCCAATGGTTGTGTCTACATCGTTGCCACAGGTGCGTTGGAGCAATCCCAAGGCATCTCGACCTTTCACCAGGAACTTGGAAAACCCGCTCTGATCGAACACCGCAACCGCTTCTCGCGCCGCCCGATGCTCTCGCGCATGGTTCTCGAACCAGTTCTGGCGGCCGAACGAATAATCCACCACCGGTTCCTGGCCCTCGGAAGCAAACCAATTGGGTCGCTCCCACCCGTTTTTCACACCAAAACAGGCGCCACCCGCCTCAAGCCGCCCATGCAACGCGCTTCTCTGAATGCCACGGCCGGTCTCAAACTCCCGATTCGGCCACGCCATCTGATAGTGCAATCCAAGCACCTCCGTCACGCGTTCCCGCAAAAATCTCACGTTGTTGAAGATCGGTCCAAAACGCCGGACGTCCACCGGCCAGAGATCCATGGTAGGCTGTCCCTCCACGATCCACTCAGCCAGATACTTCCCGGCTCCTCCAGCACTGGCGATCCCGACCGAATTAAACCCCGCCGCGACAAACAAATGCCGCAGCTCTGGGGTTTCCCCGAGTAGAAAATTATTGTCGGGAGTGAAGCTTTCGGGACCGTTCACGAATTTCTCCCATCCTGACGTTTCAAGGCACGGCAGTCGCCATTTGCCTTCCGCCAATGGTTCCGCGTATTTCTCCCAGTCAGGCTCCAGCAACTGGAACGAAAAATCGGATGAAACAGGGTAGGAGAGCCATGGCTTGGTATATTTCTGAAAAGCCCCAAGCATGATCCCATTTCCTTCCCCTCTGAAATAGATGCAAGCATCGGGATCACGACCCAGCGGGAGCTCGTCACTCGCCCCGTGGATGGGATGGCTCACCACATAGTGATGCTCCACGGGATACAATGGAACACTGACTCCGGCTGCCAAGGCTAGCTGCCTCGCCCACATGCCGCCGCTCAAAACCACCTTTTCGGCCCGGATGGTTCCCCCCTCCGTCACCACTCCTGTAGCCACCCCGTCACGCTGCTCAATAGCCACGACCCGCGTCTTCTCAATCACACGGGCACCCCGCGACCGCGCTCCAAGGGCCAGTGCCACGGCAACTTCTTTCGGAATGACTTTCCCATCGTGTGGCAGCCAGGCCGCGCCTTGCAAATCCTCCCAACGCATCAGAGGCCACTTCTCCCCAGCCTCTTTCGCGCTGATGATCCGAGCCTCCACACCCAGCAGCTCAGCCATCGCTGAAGTCCGTCGAAGCTGGATCAACCGTTCCCTCGACCGCGCGACAATCACGCTGCCCACTTGTTTCCATCCAACCGAATGGCCCGTCTCCTTCTCCAGTCCGGCATATAGCTCGGCGCTGTATTTGTTCACCCGCGTCATGCTGTTGCTGGTCCGCAACCGTCCAACCATCCCTGCCGCGTGCCACGTCGTGCCGCCCCCAAGCGCGTTCTGCTCCAGCAACACCACGTCGCGTACGCCGAACAACGTCAAATGATAGGCAATGCTTGCGCCAACAATGCCGCCTCCAATCACCACCACCTGGCACTCCGAGGGAATTTGCTCGCTCATGGTTCTCGAATGTTAAACGCCCATTCCTGAGGAACGCAATCGTGAATCCGCCCTCTGAAAAACTCAGGGCGCACCTTCCAAATCCAGGAGGGCTAAGACGCCGGTCAGCTGATGCTCGCCAGACCGGGGTGAGCGGGTGACAAAGAAGAGTGATAACGATATCGCTCGGAACCCCTATCACTTGACCGAGATTGCCTCCGCGGAGGTGCGTCGCAAAATCCGCCGCCCGGCTATTTGGCGAATTCTACGAACCTCGTTTCCCTGACCACGGTCACGCGGATTTGCCCGGGGTATTGCAGCTCGTCCTCAATCCTCCTCGCGACACTCCGAGCCAAGCCGAACGCCTGCTGATCGCTCACCTCGGATGGCTGCAGCAGAATTCGCAGCTCTCTCCCCGCTTGCACCGCAAAACATTTTTGAACACCCGAAAACTCGGAACCAATCCGTTCCAAATTTTCAAGGCGCTTCAAGTAGGTGGTCATGCTCTCCGATCGCGCCCCGGGCCTCGAGGCGCTGATGGCATCGGCCGCACTCACCAGAACTCCGAAAATCGAAGTGTGCGACACCTCATCATGATGTGAGGCCACGCCGTTCACCACCTCTTCATGCTCCCCATGCCGTCGCAGAAAATCCGCTCCAACTATCGCGTGCGAACCCTCCACTTCCTGCGTCAACGCCTTCCCGATGTCATGCAGGAGCCCCGCCTTCTTCGCAAAAGTCACGTCCACTCCCAACTCCGCAGCCATCAATCCCGTCAGCTGAGCCACCTCAACTGAATGATCCAAAATATTCTGCGAGAAACTGTGCCTGAACCGGAGCCGCCCTAACAGCTTGACCACGGCCGGGGCCATCGGCGGAAGCCCAAGTTTGAACACCGCACTCTCGCCCGCCCGCATGATGGTCTCATCCATCTCCTCGGTCACCTTCACAACCACTTCCTCAATACGCGCGGGATGGATTCGCCCATCCAAAATCAAGCGGTGCATCGACTCCCTGGCAATCTCGCGCCGGACGGGATCGAACGCCGAGAGCACGACGGCGTTAGGGGTGTCGTCGATCAAAACGGTCACCCCGGTGGCCGCCTCAAACGCCCGAATATTTCTTCCTTCGCGGCCGATAATCCGCCCCTTATTATCCTCTCCTTGCAATGCCACCGTCGCCGTCGTCGTCTCGAACGTGTGGTCGCTCGCATAGCGTTGGATGGCCATCCCTATGATGCGCTTTGCCTGCTCCTCCGCACGCGTCCTGGCTTCACCCACCACGCGGCGAGAGACTTTGTTGGCATCCTCGAGGGACTCCTCCTCGACCTGCTTCAAGAACATTGCCCGGGCTTCGGCAAGTGTTAACTCGGAGGCTTTTTCCAGAAGCATTCGCCGCTGCACAGCCAACTCCGCAACTCCGCGGCGCTCGACCTCCAACGCGGCCCCACGCCGATCCAAATCCATTTGTTGTTGCGCCAAAAATTGCTCCTGCCTCACCAACCCCTCTATCTGCTGGTTGATCAACGATTCGCGATGGGAAACACGCTCCTCTATCTGCATGAATTCGGCCCGACGCGCACAGTTCGATGCCTCCGCCTGTTCCCGGATTTTCATCGCCTGCTCTCCCGCCACAATCCGTGCCTCACGAAGGATCGATTCCGCATCGCGTTTTGCCGCATCCACAACGGATCGACCGGCCTCCTCGGAAGCGCGCCGTGCCTTCGCCGCGAACCATCGGCAACACAAAAACCCCGCAATTCCGCCGATAAGCCAGACACCCAGAAATTTCATCGCATGGACAAGTTCCGCAAACAACATTGGGTTTGGTTTTTCAAGGCAGTGTTAGGCAACCATGGGCGAATCAGACGCCCTGCGCAAACCGACCCGTCCGGCCTCCGCTCGATGAAAACGACAGAAACCGCTCCGGAGTGACCAGACAATCCAACCGCACGTCGTGCGCCTCCAGGGGGACCTCTGGGAACAGTTGCTCCTCAAAAGCCACCCCGCAGGCGGTCGTGGCGGCCCGGGTTAGCACTCGATCATAAAAACCCCGCCCCCTGCCCAGGCGGCCACCAGACGAGTCGAATGCTAACCCAGGTACCAGTACCAAGTCCAGTCGGTTCCACGGAACCACTAGGCACGACGCGGCAGGCTCACGCACGCCAAAGCGCCCCGGGCTCAACTCCCCATCCCGGCCCTCAATCTCAACCGGAACATACTCCCCCAGAGCGGCCTCAAACCTCAGAAGCGCCACCCTGCCGCGCACCGCCAGGCGCTGCTCAACCCAAGGCCAAATATCCGGTTCGTCGAACAACGGGGCATAACATAGAACCCAAGCCGCTGCGCGCACGAACTCCAAGCATTCCAAACGCACCCTGATCCGCGCGGACAACTCGCTTTTTCGAGCTGAATCGAGTGAACCCAAAGTCTGCTTCAGCCGGGAGCGCATCGCCGCCTTGCCCGGCAATGCCATCTCACTTCCTTGAGGCATCGCTCGCTTCACGCCATTTCTCCAGTCGTTCCCGGATCTTTTTCTCCACCCCCTGCTCCGTCGCCTCGTAGTAGCGCTTCAAAGTCCCGAGGTGGTCCTGGGGTGTATGGTGCCCCTCAAAGTCATGGGCATACTGGTAGCCAACCCCATGCCCAAGACGCTTCGCCCCCTGATAGCTGGCGTCTCGCAAAGGCGCTGGAACCGGGAGCGTCCGCCCCTCACGCACATCCTCGAGCGCCGCATCGATGGCCTTGTAGGCGCTGTTGCTCTTGTGCGCCGTCGCCACATAGATAGCGGCTTCCGCGATCGGAATCCGCGCCTCAGGCCAACCTATAAATTCCGCCGTGTTGTGTGCCGCAACCGCTAGGATCAGCGCCATCGGATCCGCCAACCCCACGTCCTCCGCCGCGCAAATCAAGATCCTGCGAGTGATGAACCGCGGATCCTCTCCCGCATGGATCATCTTCGCCAGCCAATACAAAGCCGCATCAGGGTCACTCCCACGCATCGATTTGATGAACGCAGAGATCGTGTCGTAGTGCCCGTCCCCATCCCGGTCATAAACAACAGCCTTCTTCTGAATGCATTGCTCGGCGATGGCCAGGGTGATACGCACGATTCCATCGACTCCTGGTTCGGTCGTCAACGAGGCGATCTCGAGTGAATTCAGCGCCTTGCGTCCGTCGCCGTCAGAAACGCGGGCGAGGTGCCTCAAGGCCTCCGCATCAACCTGCAACGGCATGAACCCCAAGCCCCGTTCCCGGTCAGTCATCGCACCCTGCAACAATCCCAGGACATCTTCCTCCGTCAGCGGAAGTAACTCAAAGATTTGTGATCGCGAGACGAGCGGGGAATTGACAAAAAAGAAGGGATTGTGGGTCGTCGCCCCAATTAATCGGACGGTTCCAGATTCCACATCCGGCAGCAACACGTCCTGCTGCGATTTGTTGAACCGGTGGATTTCGTCGATGAACAGAATCGTGGGCTTGCCCGTATTCGACAACCGGTTCGAAGCGGAAGCCAGAACGCGACGCATGTCTCCCACGTTGGACTCAACTCCACTCAAACGCTCAAAACGAGCGCTGGTTCGCGCTGCGATCACGGCGGCCAACGAAGTCTTGCCGGTACCCGGCGGCCCGTAGA
>CANLCA010000083.1 GCA_947487925.1 Verrucomicrobiales bacterium
GGGCCGCGGGACCCGCAGGGTGTGATCGAGGGTGAAGGCGGCTTTGGGAGTTATCCGGTCATGACGTCGGCAAGGCAAGCTGTCATCGTGCTCGAACGGCCTTTGGCGGCTCCTCCGGGATCGAATCTGGAGCTGATCTTCGAGCACGGCATCGCCTCCAATTCGGGCTTTCAGGGCTGTCAGCTCAGACACTTCGCCCTGGCCGCCTCGACAGACCCTCGGCTGACTGAGTTCGTGAACCTGCCGGCGCGCGCCGAAGCATGGAACGTTTTGCGCGCCGACCGCAAACGCCTCAAGGAATTGCCGAGCACGCAGGTCCCGGTGATGGTTGAACGAACCGCCGCGGCACGGCGCGAAACTCGGCTCTTCATCCGTGGCAACAGGATGACCCGCGACGAAGTGGTGCAACCGGGCATTCCGGATGTGGTTCAACCGCCCCAAACAAACGGTGTCCTTAACCGGCTCGACATGGCCCGATGGCTGGTGGGGGATCGCAATCCTTTGGCCGCGCGGGTGCTTGCGAACAGGCTTTGGGCTGAGATGTTTGGCCACGGGATCGTGGAAACTCTCGAAGATTTTGGCACCTCGGGCGCGAAACCAACGCACCCTGAACTTCTGGATCATCTGGCCTTGCGCCTCCGGGGCAGTTTGAAATGGTCTGTGAAATCGTTCCTTCGCGAAATCGCCCTCTCGGCAACCTACGCCCAGGCCTCGCGCGTCAGCGCCAAGTTGTTGGAGAGAGATCCGGCCAACCACCTTTACGCTCGCGGACCTCGGTCCAGATTGACCGCCGAGATGATTCGCGACCAAGCCCTCGCGGTTTCAGGGTTGCTGTCGTCGAAAGCCTTCGGTCCTCCAGTTTATCCACCGCAGCCTGACGGCGTTTGGAACACCGTTTACAGTGGTGAGAAATGGACGACGTCCGAAGGCGACGAACGATTTCGCCGAGCTCTCTACACCTACAGCCGACGAACCAGCGGCTATCCGATGTTTCTCTCATTCGACGCCCCCATGCGCGACGTTTGCACCGCGCGTCGGCAGCCTAGCAACACACCGTTGCAGGCGCTTGCCGTCATGAACGATCCGGCTTTCATCGAAATGTCGCGAGCCCTGGCCGATCGCATGGCCACGGGTGGAGGTTCTCCCCGTGAGATGATCGAGCGGGGTTGTCGCCTCCTGAGCCTCGACAAGCCGCACCCCACCGTTCTCAAGAGCCTCACCAAACTCTACGAGGACGCTCTGACGGATTACCAGGCCGATGTGGCCACGTCCGCCCACCTCGGGTCGGCTCCCCAGAAGGCCGCGATGGTGCTCGTCGCCAATACACTTCTCAACCTGGATACATCCCTCACCCGTTAACTGCCATGAATTGGATCGAACAAATCCAGCGCGAGGCGCTCCTCGCCAGAACTCGCCGCCACTTTCTGTTGGATTGCTCCATGGGGCTAGGCGGGCTGTGGCTCGCCGGTGTTCAAGGCAGGGCATCGGATGCCGTGCCCATTCAGAAAAAAGATCCCGCCCACCCTCTCCTCCCATCGAAACCTCCCGGACCCGCCAAGGCCAAGCGAGTGATTTACCTGCACATGGCCGGGTCGCCGAGCCAGCTCGAATTGTTTGACCATAAGCCCGAGCTCTCCAAACGCGATGGCCAGGATTGCCCGCAATCCTTCCTCGCAGGAAAACAATTCGCGTTCATCCAAGGCGTGCCCAAAATGCTCGGACCCCAGTACGGATTCTCTCAGCACGGGAAAAGCGGCCAATGGATCTCGGACCGGCTCCCGCTGTTCGCCACCGTCGCGGATGAGGTGTGCTTCATCAAGTCGATGTACACCGACCAGTTCAACCATGGGCCGGCGCAGCTGCTGATGCACACGGGCACCCAGAATCCCGGATGGGCGAGCGCGGGCGCGTGGGCCACCTACGGCCTGGGGTCTGAGAACCAAAACCTGCCTGGATTCATCGTTCTCACCAGTGGTGGTAAAAACCCTGATGCCGGCAAATCGGTCTGGGGCTCAGGCTTTCTGCCCTCCGTCTACCAGGGCGTTCAATGCCGGTCGCAGGGAGATCCCGTCCTCTTCTTGTCGAACCCTCCTGGGATCACTCGCAACCTTCGGCGACGCGCGCTCGACGCCTTGGGCGATATTAACCGCAAGGAAGCCAGTCAAACGGGTGACCCTGAAACTTTGACACGCATCGCGCAATATGAGCTCGCCTTTCGAATGCAGGTGGATGCCAGCGAAGCCTTCGATATCTCCAAGGAGCCGGCAACCATTCACGAACTGTATGGAACCCAGCCAGGCAAAGAGTCTTTCGCCAACAATTGCCTGCTGGCCCGGCGTTTGGCTGAGCGCGGCGTGCGCTACATCCAGCTTTTCGACTGGGGTTGGGACAGCCACGGCGCAGGCGAGAACGAGGCCCTCAACGCCGGTTTCAAGGACAAATGCAAAGGTTTGGACCGACCGCTCATGGCCCTTATCAAGGACCTAAAACAGCAGGGGTTGTTCGACGACACCTTAATTGTCTGGAGCGGTGAGTTCGGCCGGACCCCGATGCGTGAGAATCGCAACGGTGTGGAGATGAAGCTGATCGGGCGAGACCACAACCCGGGCGCATTCACTCTTTGGATGGCAGGCGGGGGAGCGAAGCGCGGGTTCAGTTTTGGCGAGACGGACGAATTCGGCTACCAGTCGGTTGTGGACAGGGTTTCAGTGCACGATTTTCACGCGACCCTGCTGGCGTTGCTGGGTTTCGATCATCTCCGTTTCACTTACCCCGTCTCCGGGGTCAACATGCGTCTCAGCAACGTCACAAAGCCTGGTAGTGATGTCGTTAAAGCCGTCATCGCGTGAACGGTCTCTTATGTGTTCGCGTTCAGCCCGGACTCCGAAGTTGAGATCAGCGAGTTCGCGGATGGCATCGATAAGCCAGGGGTTCCGAATTCAACCTGGCGCACGGATCTTCGCGGGAGGGATGTGAGGACCGAGCTCACCACAACCTGAAGTTGAACCCGTTTTGACCCCCTTGCGATGCGTTGACAGAGATTTTGCCATCGGAGTCGATGTCGCCCGAACCGCCGATGTGCTGGTTTGTGGCTGGGATCTCACCAACGCCAGGTTGGAAGCCGACCCAGTAATAGAAATCGTAGCCGAGGTTCGCGGTGATGGTTCCATTGGCGGAACTCGACACCGAGACTGTTCCTTTGAGACGGGCCCAGACTCCAATAAACCCTAGCCAGCCGGAATCGACGCTTTTCGATCCATTGAAAGACGTGGTCCCGGAGGAGCCCAGACCAAATGTGGCGAAGGGCACATCAAGGACGCCGAAGTTCAAGTTCCCCGCGCTGTTGGGCTCCAATGACAGGCCGGTCCTGCTGAGCCTCAGTTTGAAGGTGTCGGTGATGAAGATTCCAAACTTGATTGATCCTGAACCCGAGAGAGAATAGGACCCTGACGTGGGCATCTCACCAGCGAATTTGATCCCAATGTTGAAGGTATCATCGTTGGTAATAATCCTAAAACGGCCGCTTGCGGAGAGCCCGGCATAGAGAAACCTATTTAGTTGTCTGTCCCCCGGTGGTTAAAGCACAGTCGGCTTGGTCAGAGCGCTAGGAACAACACGATCGCGCTCTGGACTGCGGTAGACCTCTACCGCTTTTGAACGGGCCATGACTGCCGAGAGCGCCGGACGAGCTCCGCCCCGGCTTTCACCCACACAAAGTCATAGAGCGGTCAAGACCCTTCATGGCAAACCAAACGGGTAGGAGGCGACGCCGTTGAAGTAGCTAGACACATACTGGTATGCGGGGGACCCTTCGTAACTGTGTCGGTTCCGAAGGGACTCCCACTTTGGGCAGGCTAAGCGCCTTTACGGCAAGTTGAAGTTGAAAGTTGGGATTTCCACGTCTTGGAAAGGAAATGATTGGAGGGCTTTGAAGATTTGGCCGGGGTCGACTGTGATGGCGCCCAATTCAGGGAGGGTCAGGGCCGGGAACGTGATTGTCCTCTTAGGGTATTTGGAGGAGCCGTCGAGCTGCTTCTCTTCGTATTCAACCGTGATGGTGCCACTGACACTGGCCTTGATGGACGGCGGCGTTGTTCCGGTCCCCGCGTCGAAGCTGGCGGACGCGTTCCAATTCAGCGAAGCGTAGGGATGTCCCGGTTCAGCGGGTTGTCCGACTCGCAACTTTTGTCCAAAAGCAATAGGAGGCGTCGAGCCACTAGTGGATCCCGCGAACGAAACCACGTTTGCTGTGCTGACCTTCGCAGTCCCTGCGAGGCTGAAATCCCCATAACTCAGCGAGCCGCTGACTTCAAGGCCATCGATCCTCGATAGTTTGGCCGGCGAGGAGATGCTCAGAGTGCGACCCCCGACGGTCAACGAACCAACTGCTTCGGATTCGAGCACGTAATCCCCGTTGGAGGGCAACGACCCGGAGACGTAGACGCTGCCGATCGGTGTGGAAAGCGTGCCGCCGAGCACTGCGGTGACGCTGCCGGAGGTCGTCCGTGTCGCCGCGACAATTGCGGTGCCGAGGTTGAAGCCGGTCACGGGAATCGACGCGGCCGATGCCTGGACACTGAGAGCGCCGGAGGGTTGCAGCGTGCCGCGAAGGTCGACGCCGCCCAACTGTTCGAGACCAGGCAGCCTGAGGCGGATCGCGACATCGAGGCCGCTGCCACCGCCGGCCCGGAAATGATCGAGCACTTCGATCGGCGAGAGCGCCCGCTTATAGATGGCGACCTCGTCGATCTGACCCCTAAAGTGGCGGCCGGTCGCCTCGGCGTTTTCGCCGATGCGAACTTGACTATCGTTCTGAGCAAGTGTCTGGCGATAGGGAGAGAAGCCTTCGAGAATGCCATCGACGTACAGATACTTGGCCACCCCGTCATAGACGCCGACAACGTGGTGCCATTGGTTGTCGTCAATGATACGGTTGCCGGGGAGGCTGTGCGACCCGGCTGCACTGGTGGTGTCGAACGACACCTGCCGGTTGCCCCCGTAACGGCTGAGCCGCCATGAGGAGTCTCCTTTGGTCACAATCGCTTCCCAGGGTTTGGTCCATCCGGACGACTTGACCCACGCCTCGACGCTCAGCGCGGAAGTGAGTCCGTCGAAAGCGGCTTCGTTCGCAATCTCGACATAGTCGTTGACGCCGTCGAAGCTTGCCGCCCGGTTGTTGTCGACTGTGAAAGCGCCGATCTGACCCAGCGTCACGCCGTTCATATAAATTCCTGGCAATTTGTTTATCGTGGTGCCCTTGTGCGAGTCCGCCGCGGTGGTCCCGGAAGTTTCGTTGAGCCGCCAGTAGGCAATGGGATCGTTGCCTCGGTCCGTCAAATCTAGCGGGTTGCCTCCCACAAGAGTGTTGTAACTCCGGCCTTCGTGTCTCAGGACGAACTGCCAGTTGTCCGCCGGGAAGCCGAACAGCGAGGTGCTTGTGGAGACCTTGTTGGTTAGTGCGAGATCACCGTTTGACGACGCTCGGCCAGAAAAGTTGAGCGAACCAAGCCCTGTGATTCCAAGGTTGCCACCCACGGCGAGCGAGCCGGCGGTCGTGGTGCCGGACAATTGGCAAGTGACATCGGTCAGGTTGAAACCCAGCACGCCGCCGTTGGGAAGCGAACCTGAGAGTGTGAGCACGCCGACGGCGGAGACTCCGCCCAGAAGTTTGACGGGCGGCAAACCGAAGTAGGAAAGATTGCCGTCCGTGAGGAACGAGGCGGCGCCACTCGAAGCGCGAAATAACTGGAGCCTGGGATCTGTCAATGCGAAGCCGCCCAGACCGAGCGTCGGCGGTTGTGCCAGCAATGCGAGACTGCCGTCGGACCCGAGTGAACCGTTCAGAGTGATGGCATCGAGTCCAGGCAATTGCACACGCAAATCCATCGACGCGACAAGAGTACCGGAGGCCTGCCTGTGGTTGAGGATGTCGAGCGGTGTGAGAGCTTGCGCGTAGACGGCTACTTCGTCGAGCCAACCGTTCCAGTAACGCTTTTGGGACTGGGCGTTTTCGCCGATGACGACCGGGAAATCGTTCTTTGCGATAGTGCCGGTGGCGGGAACCCAGGCATCCAGTTCGCCATCGATCCAGATTGTCTTTACGCGTCCGTCATAGATGGCCACGACGTGATGCCACCGGCCGTCGTTCACCGATCGATTGCCGGCGAGGTAAGGCGGATTCAGCCCGTCCGTATCGAAACGGAGCGCGGCGGTGTCGCCATTGCATTGGAATCGCCAACTGGAGTCCCCTTTGGCAATGATCGTGTTCCAGGTAAGATCAAACTTGTTGACCCTAATCCATGCCTCGACCGTCAGCGCGGAGCCGATGACGTCGAACAATTGTTCGTTGGCCACGATGACGTGGCCGCCTTTGCCGTCGAACCGGACTGCGGTATTGGCATCGCCAGCCAAAGCTCCCGGCTCGAGGAGGCCCACACCAGCCTGAAATGTGCCGTCGAAATTCAAAGTTTTCGTGGTCTCCGACGCCACAAGATTCCCCGCCTTTCCACTTTCACCCAACCGCCAATAGGCAAGCGGGTTGTTCGCAAGAATGGCCGAACGCACATTGCCGCTGCCGCGCCGGAGTCCGACGTCGAGCGAGGCGATCGGGTAGCCCCCGAGCGTGCCGTCCTTTTTTGAACCGCGCAGATCCACGAGACCGGAACTTGCGACGTGGCCCGTCAAGCTGAGGGAAGTCAAGGGTGGGATGCCCAGCACCGCGTTCAAGTTGGTCAACGAGAGCACGCCATTCGTGCGTCGCAACCTGTATTGCAACTGGCCGAAGGTCAAATTGCCTAAGCCGACGCTGTTCGGCCCAACCGGCAAGTCGAAGTTGCCCAACGGATCCATGCTGAAGGGCGGCACGCTGTTGGTGAACAAACCGGGAACGACCAAGCGGGCGCCGCTCAGGTTCAGCCCTTTATTGCCGAGGGCGGCAGTGATGGGTCCGCCGTTGTCCCCTTGAATGGCGAGGAACGGAGTGCCCAGGGCGGGAAAAGATAATTGAGAATCAGTGGTCACCGTTGGCACGCCGCCGCGTGTCAGGGAGAAATGCCCGGTGGCATTGAAGGAAGGGCCGCCCAACTGGCTGAGCACGCCGCCGTTCAACTGACCATCCGCCACAAGATCGTTTTGGGTGATGGTAAACGACGCCCCGGCCTTGACGGTTGAGATCGAAAGGCCGGGCAAGCCAAGCGGCAGCAGGTCGTCCTTGATGGCTCCGGCCAGCTTGAACGTGCCATCGCTATTCAGATTCACGGTGGCGCTGGCGGTGGTCGTGAAGGTTTGTTTGAATCCCATGTCCGGGAACACGGTCAAAGTTGAATTGCCTGCGATGTTCACGGTGAGGCGCAGGACGTTGAGGCTGTCACGCGCAATCGTGGCCGATGAGAGGCTGTTCCGTTGGATGGACAACACGGTCATGCCGGGAAATTGGGGAGTGCCAGGGACCTGGAGTGTGAGTGGATTGCTGCCTTCGAGCGTGAGGCGGGCGTTCCATGGGACCGACGATGAAAAAAGAAAGTCCTTCGTATTGTCGCCGCCGTCGATTTGGAAACTCTGGCTGGCTCCCAACGCAGTTTCTAGAAACAGCCGGGCGGGCTTGATTCGGAGGCTGGCCTCCAGGACATTGTTGTTGCGTTGGATCACCAGGTTGCCCGCGAGGGTCGTGGTCGTCACCGTGGGCAGGGCTGTTCCCAGCGGCACGATGCGGATGCCACCCAACGGGGGCAAGGTGACCGACCCACCCAGAGTGAAGCGCAAATCGGGGTTGTTGGTCAGAGTGACGCGCCCCTTCACCGTCGCTCCAAAGGCGGGTTGGTCGTTCATCGCGGCATCGAAATTGAACCGGCCACTGGAATCGATGCTCAACGTCGTGGCTGAACTGCACGTGAAAGTTTGAGTGAGGCCTAGCTGCCCCGGGAACGCCGTGACGAGACTGCCGCCGCTGATGTTCGCGGTGAGGCGTGCCACGCCGGCGCTGTCCCGCACGAGGGCGACCGATGAGAGGCTGTTTCGTTGGATCGACAGAACGGTGATCCCGGCGGCCTGAAGAGTGAGCGGGTTAGTGCCTTCGAGCGTGAGGCGCGCGTTCAACGAGCCGTCGGTCGAGAAGGTGAAATCCTGAGTGGGGCTGCCGCCATCGATGAGGAAGCTCTGGCTAGCGCCGAGCGCGGCGTTGAAGGTCAGGCGGGCGGGTTTGACCCGGAGGTTGGCCCTCAGCACATTGTTGACTCGCTCGATCACCACGCTGCCAGCCACCGGCGTCCCCGCCACGGGCACGGGCGTCCCCAGCGGCACGATGCTGATGCCTCCCATCGCAGGCAACGTCACCGACCCGCCCATCGTGAAGCGCAAGTCCGGATTATTGGTCAGAGTGACGCGCCCCTTCACGGTCGCTCCAAAGGTGGGCTCGTCGTTCATCGCGGCATCGAAGTTGAACCGGCCATTGGAATCGATGCTCAAAGTCGTGGCTGAACTGGACGTGAAGACTTGCGGGAAGCCCGAGTTCGGGAACGCGATCATAGTGGAGCTGCCGCCGATGTTCAGATTCAGACGAACCACGCCCTGAGCGTCCCGGCTGATGGCCGCGGATTGAATGCTGCTGCGCGCCAAACGGAGCACCGTCTCGCCAGCGACTCGGAGTTCGACAAGATTCGGGCCTTCCAAACTCAGATTCGCCGACCACGGCCCATCCGTTGAGAATGTGAACGGATCGTTTGGCGTGGCGCCATGGACTCGGATGGCGAGGTCGCCGGCGAACAGCGAAGTGAAACTGAGTTTTGCGGGGCTGAGCTTGAAGCTGCTGGCGGCGCTTCCGGCCAATTGCATGCTGACTTTCAAGTCGGTGCCGGGAAGAGGCACGATTTTGAAGGCAGTCCCCAAATCGATCGGCGACAGGCTTCCTGAAGCGGTGAGCGACGGTATGGAGCTATCGAAATCGATCAACACATCGCGCAGAGAGCCCCCACCGGGCAGGAGCGCCGAGGTAGGACCGAACCGTCCGGCGAGGGCCGGCAGACCATTCGCCGCCGGTCGAACGGAGAGCTCGGCATTGGGAACGGAGAACAAGTTA
>CANLCA010000084.1 GCA_947487925.1 Verrucomicrobiales bacterium
ACATTGAGCAGGCCCGTAAGGATGGAGCCGACACGGAGGCCCGCCTTGACGCGGCCGCGACCGGGTTGCAAAAGGCCGATGCCGATCTCGCCGCAGCACGCACACAGACACAGGTGTTCGTCGTCAAGCAGGGCGAATTGACCCGCGAAATCTCACGTTTGGAAGCTGGCGTTGAGCGGTTGAAGAAGGAGAAGGAGGCGCTGGAAAAGCAAATCGGCCGTCTGGAGGCCCAGCGTCCGAAGGTTCCGCCCGACGGCCAGAAATGATGAACACGCTTTAAAAAGAACACACGATGCCAATTACACAACTTCTGCAATGGTCACTTTGGGGGCTTTCGCTGCTTTTGGGATTTGGCGCGATTCTCGCCCTGTTCAGGCTCAACTTTCTTCAGCGATACATCCCGACAAAAGAGGAGGCGGACAGACTGACGGCGCTTGTCCCAGTGCTCCAAGAGGAGTTGCGGCGGGCGACCGAAGACATAGATAAGTGCCGCGCCGAAATCGGCCGCCTCGAAGCCGAAGTCGGTGCCCTGCGGATTCTAAAAGCTTGGAACGAGGCGAATCCGGCGGCGGCGGAAGAAATCGCCGCGAAGAAGCGCGCTCTTGAGGATCTGAAAGTGGATCTCGCCGCCAGGCACCAAGAGCTGGCGCAGGTCGAGGCACGCCTCAACGAGGTCAAGCAGGAAACCAACCGGCTCGATTTGGAGAAAGCGCAACTGACGCAGGAGACCGGCACGCTCCGCGACCAACTTGCAGGACTTCACAAGCAAAAGGCCGAACTTGAAATGGCGCTTCGCGATTTAGACGACCAGCGGCGGCAGTCTGAAACCAAACTCTCGACGTTGAAGGAGCAAGTCGCGGCGACCGACGCTGAGTTGACCCGCCTCCGACCGGAACTTGACCGAGTGCTCCGAGAGAAGCGGGAGGCCACTGCCGAACGGGATCAAGTTGTTGCGAGCCGGGACGCCGCAAAATCGGAACTCGCACTCTTGACCACGCGGGTCGAAGCGACGCAACAGGAGTTGAAGCAGCTTCGAGATTCAGCGGACGCAAAGTCGAAAGAGAAGCGCCAGTTAGAGGACGAGATTGCGACTCTAACGCGGAAGCGAGATTCCATCGCGGGTGATTGTCTCAAGGCTGAGGAAGAACTTCGCAAGGTGAAGACCCAACTTGACCAGGTGAGCCGGGAACGCCAGACGGCGATTGCCGAACGGGACAAGGCGAACCTGGAATTCACGAAGCTCAACGCCGAAGTCGAAGGACTCAAGATTCAACGAGACGATTACGTCAAAAGGATCGAAGAACTCCGCAAGGATTACGCACGGAGTGGCGGGGTTGGCGACACCGACATCGGCAAGGCCCTCGAAGACCTCAGCCAACCCGCGCTCAAGTTCGATTTCAATCGCAGCGCGAACCTGGATGAAAGCGCCGCACTGCAACATCTGGCTGAACATTTGAGAAACAAGGGACTTCACTACCCGGACCGTGTTCAACTCGCGTTTCACACCAGCCTCAAGGCAGCCCACATCAATCCGCTCGTCGTGCTGGCGGGGGTAAGCGGCACGGGTAAGAGCGCCCTACCGATGGCCTACGCCGAGGCTCTTGGAATGAATTTCCTCAGCCTGGCGGTTCAGCCCGGCTGGTCTGGTCCGCAAGACTTGCTCGGATTCTACAACTACCTCGAACGAAAATACAAAGCTACCGAAATGGCCCGCGCACTCGCGCAAATGTCGCGGTTTTCGGCGGAGGATCTGCCGGGGCTTGCAGTCCAGCCGCGAAAGGAACAGATGCTTCTGCTCTTGCTCGACGAAATGAACCTCGCCCGCATTGAGTATTACTTCTCGGATTTCTTGAGCCGATTAGAACAGCGTCGTGGGCGAAACATTCAGGATACACAACGCCGCCGTGAAGTTTCGCTCTTGGTGGATGCGGGCAGTTTGCCGGCTGGCGAAATGCCTCGCTTTATCTTCCCGGACTTTAATGTTCTCTTCGTCGGGACGATGAACGAGGACGAGTCAACACAGTCGCTTTCAGACAAGGTGATTGACCGGGCGAACGTGCTTCGCTTCGGAGCGCCCAAAGAACTGATGGCCGCACACGCAACGCCAGATGCGCCGACCAAGGAATTCCTACCTCACGCCAAATGGGAGCAGTGGACAAGGGCTTTCGACGGAACTGGGTTCGATGACGAGCGAAAGACGCTCACCCAGCTCAACCAAACTTTGGAGACTGTGAACCGGCCGTTCGGCCACCGTGTCTATCGGGCTATCCTTGATTACATCGCCAACTATCCCAACGCCACCACGGATGCGGCACGCCGTCGCAACGCGTTCGCAGACCAAATTGAGCAAAAAATCATTCCGAAACTGCGCGGACTCGACACGCAGGACGACACGACAACCAAGTGTCTCGACCAGCTCGGGCAAGTGATTAACGGCTTGCAGGACGCCGAATTAACTGAGGCGTTCAACCGCGCACGCGCCCCACATCTGTTCGAGTGGTTCGGGGTAAAGCGCTCGTAACCAGGCGTATTTATGGCCCAGGTGTTGCCTTATCCGTGGTCACTGCTCGCACTGTCCGGGGATAAAGGAGGATCCTTGAGCTTGGAGCATTGCGAGCAGGCAGAAGCTCTCAATGGCGAAAGCCTTACCTTCTTCGGGGTTGCAGACGAGCAGGCACTCGGGATTCGACATGCTGTCTGCCTTGCTGAAGGTGTGAAGTTCAATCCAAAAACGCAAGCAGGCAGCGTGCAGGGCACACTTTCGATGCCCTCGTGGCCGCACGATTCTTCGAGTCAGTGGCGGTTCCACGCCGGTAAATTCGATTACATCATCCCGATCCACGGCACACTACGTCGCGCCAGTGCATGGGAGGACTTAACCGAACATAACAAAGCGGAGGTTTCGCTGCGTGAAGCCATAGACTTGTTGAGCCGTTACTTCAACGAAGCCATCGCACTGACCCGTGAAAAAGACTCGTCCGAATTTTCCGATTTCGCCGGGCGGACGATTGTCAGGTTGGACTGGGCCGCGATTTGGGAACGCTGGAAAAAGGTCAGCACTCCGGGGCAACCACGAATGGCTCGGGTCGTTGAAATTGCTCAGGACCATCTGGTTTGCATCCGTGACGTGTGCGAGCGTCCGCGGCGAATGTTGGTGCGCCAGCGCGAACAAGTGCCCGTGGGCCGCGTCCAGGAACTCGACTCCACCTGCTTGCGAGACCTGATTCAGCGCCCAGGACGGACGGTCTTGGAGAAGGCCGGTGCCCGTCAACAAATCGTGGCCGTCACTCGCCGCGAAACGGTGGATACCGCCGAGAACCGAGTCATTCGGGATTTTATCGGCCTTTGCCAACATCGTGCGAGCGCATACGTCCGCGAGAATAGTTCAGCCCCAAACCATCCGAGAGTGAAGGTTGTCGCGGACTTGAGATCAAACTGTGAACGGCTCGAAAAGGGGTCGGCCATATCTGGGGCCAGTCGCCTGGTTGGTATCCCGCGCCCCAACTACGTACTCCAAAAAGACCACCGCTATCATCCGTTGTGGGTGCAGTATGAGAAGCTGCGGAAAGAGGAAACCGCAGTGGATGACATTTGGAAGTGGGGGCGAAGGCTGTGGGCGGAGTTTGTCCGTGGCGTTGTCGTCTCGTTTCTGACCAGCGCCGAAGGCCGAAGCTCCGGTTGGCAACCCGATGGCGAGTTGACCGCGTATCTAAGAGGAGAGCATCAAGCTGGCGGCTTCACACCCGCGTTATCGGTTTCAAGCCGATGGATGCGGCAAGACGGGCAGACAAGGCTGTATTTGGTTCACCCCGCTCACGCGCATCTGTGTCCAGGGGTGGAGGAACTTCTGCCGCGTATGGGGGCCGATTTGGCGTTGGCGATTTATCCGGGAGGAAACGAACCGCAACGTCCAAAAGCTTTGCTCGGCATCTACTCTGTTTTGAGTCTGCAAACCGACAAAACTCAGCGAGATGCGATGGCTATCAGCTTGAATTCTTGTCTGGATCGTGTGGCACAACAGAATCCGGAACTGAACGTGCGCGGATTGTTATTGCGCGGGGAGTGGGCTGGCGACCGCCCATCAGAAAAGCCACGGCTTGGGCGACTCGACTATCTGGCAGAGCCAGCCGGTGGACCGTATTGGTTTTCCGAGTTTCCAGAGCTGCTGAAAGTTTTGCTGGAGGAACTTGCCGCATGAAGTTCATCGGCTTGGACCTTGGTGGAGTCAACTCGCTTGCTTGCGTGCGGGAAGATGCAGGTGCTGAGTCTTTCCAAGGCAGTGCCCATCCAGAACGTCCCTCTTGCGTGATCCTCCCGCTGATGAGGAAGGAAAAACTACTCGCCGGAGATGAGGCGCAGCGAAATGAGCGCGGTTCCGGGATGCCTTGGCCGCCTCTCGCGATGGCCGCGCCCGACGGTTGGAGCCGAGCTACGCCGCCCTCACATGGCGGTCGCGTCTTGCTCGCGACGATCTGGCAACGTCTCAACGCAGGAGGGCAGTGGTCGGACGCCTCATGGCCACCGCCCCCGGACGGCCTGCCGGCGCCCAACAAGGAAACGCCCGCCGAATGCCTGGCCGCGGAAGTCCTTTCAGTGCTCAAGCGAACGCATTGCGATGCCACCATAGCGGAGGTCGTGCTCGCGATCCCAAACCAGTTACCGGAAGAGTCGCAGGAATTGCTTCTTCGCCGACTGCGCGGATCGCGCTTAGTCTGGCGTTCTGTCGCAGCAGCCATGTCGTGGGCAGACGTGAACGCCAGCCGCATAACCGTCGGCAAGCGTTTGGCGGTTTTGGACGCGGGGCTACATGGAGCCGAAGTCTCTGTGTTTGAGTTCCGTCAGCAGGAGATGGATGGACGAACTTTTCATGTGCCCGTTCGCCGCCTAAACCCGGAACACATTTTCAAGACTGACGTCTTGTTGGCCGACAGTCCCGCCCCGTTTTCCCGTCTGCGCCCCGAGTTGGCCCGACTTGAAAAACACTTGAGCGCAATTTCCAAGTCTGTCGGCGGACAGGCGGAGTTGTTAATTTGCGGCCCATTGGCCGACCCTTTCCTCGCATTGCTGCAAAGGCGCTTTCCGCAGTTCCTCTGGCCCATCCCGGAGTTAAACGCAGTGGCGCGCGGCTCATGCCTATTCGCATGGCGTCTGGCGCGTGGCTGGCCGACCTATCTCGATGTGTTGCCGTCGCTGGAGTTGTTCACCCTCACCGAAGAACGCGAGCCGCATTGGCTCCCGCTCATTCCCGCTGACCGCGAAGTGTCTGGAGGTCAACCTTTCCAACAAACGATCAAGCGACGAATCTTCATCAAAAAGGGAACCACACATTTGCCGAGTTGGTTGCAAAGGTCGGGCGAACTGGACTTCCGAAAGCTAACGACCAGCCTACCCGTGGAAGCACCGCATGATGCGTTGGCAGACATAAATGTCGTTGCGCGCTCCGCAGGTGGCTTTGCCCGTGTGTGCATCAACCCGTCGCAGGGTCAATCCGATGTATTTGGTGCAGGACAAAGCGTGCTGTTGAACTGGCAGAGTATGGAGCGCGTTGCTCGTGGACCCAAGGAGCAGTGGCCGAAAGGTTTGGTGAAATTCGCTTGGCCGAACTGCGGTGAACTGTTGGCCAACCGTGACGTTTTTCGAGATTTTCTTCTATTTGGCGAACGCCTGGAAAAGACATCGCAAAGCCGTGAAACGCCGCAATGGGGTCACTTGCTGCCGATGCTCAAGGAGCAAATACGCCGGACGATCAATCCGTATCAGTTGGGCGCGAGTGTTGAGGGCGGCGCGGCAGCACCTGTGGATTTGTTACTCTGCTTCGGGTCAAATTTCCCATGCCGCTTCTGGTCAAACCAGAGCGCCATAACGGAACAGGAAATTCGACATGTGGAGCGGATGGGAGGCCACCTTTGGGAACGATTGCGCGACGTGGAGGCTCATCTACCGCGAAACATCCAACACAGAAAGGCGCTAATTTACGTTTTGGGACGATTAGGTGGTCATGCGCCCAAACCATTTCAAGATTGGTTAGCTGCCCAAATCGTCCCGACTGCCAAGGAGCCATTCCTGTTCGCAGCCGGGCGAGTGCTCACCACTGCGGAGCATGGGCGCAAGGTCTTTAACTGTTTGAAAACCAAAGGCGATTTCGGTCAGGAACTCAAACTTTCCTGGCTGAGAATGCTTGTTTACCTGCTATACCAACGGGAAACCTTTTTGGCGAACGTCTCTCGTGACGACACGCTCACCACAACGCGACTGGCCCTCAATGTCTTCGCGACACAGGTGAAGGCGGGCAAAAAACTGACGCTATTCAAGAATAGCCTCCGCACACTCGCACTGCTTCTAAGGTTCCGCCGTAATCGTGATTGCTTCGATTTTCTAACGGCGCGGGCGCACAGTTCCGAGGAGCGCGACTTAGCTACGGACTTGAACCGGACGTTGGAACAAGCACTCCAACTTCGACTCAACGATGCCAACCGCGATCTTGTAAGCCGCACGCAGAAGTGGTTGTTGGCAGACGCCGACTCTGGCGAATTCCCACCTGTAGTAACCAGTGAAGACGTTTTAGTTGAGGAGGTCAGCGGTGATGAAAGCGGATCGCTCGAACGATGACTGACGCGCTGCTCAACGTCCTCGCCCTTGCTCCTGGCCCGCAAACGGCCGTCGAGTTGCGCGACGCGGTGCGACGCAGCGGGGCGAAGGTCGAGGAGTTTGAGGTTCTTCAGGAATTGCGGCGGCTCCAAAATCAAAGCATCGTTCGCGTCGAAGGCACTCGCTGGCGGTTGCTCAAAATGCCAGCCAACCTCAAGATAACTCCGCCACCACGAAAGCCCTTTCCATTGCCGCCGGCAGGCGGTGCAGCGTCCGCAGACAGGCGGACAAATGCGGTCATCTCCAAGGTGCTCGCACCGCCGCCCGCGCCGGCTGGCCGCTGGGGGCAGTTCCGCGCGATGGGCCACTATTACATGGATTGTCTCTTGCAGGACGAAGCCCCGGACTTGAAGGGATTCGTGGAGAACGAGGACGACACATGGATAGCCGTTCAGCAAGTTCCGTGGGCGCGGTTGGCTGCCGGTGGCGACTTCGCTATCCCGCTCGACAGAGAACAAGCCCCCTTCCAGCGCAATCGCGTCCGGCGCGGGGAAGAAGAATGCGTTTATCTCTGCTACCCGCTGATGTTCGTGAAACCGAAGGGAGTTTCCGGTTTCGTCGTTCCCCTTTTCGCCCAGCCGATGACGGCAGACTGGCGCGCAGGGGTTCTTCATCTTGTCCCGGACGGCCCCATCGCCGTGAACGGTGCCTGGCTCGGATACCGCTTCCCCAAAAGCGCCGAGCGCGCAGCATTTCTGCGAGCGATGGGATTTTTGAACGATGCGAATGGCGAGGACGAAAACGGTGAGAGCACGATGCCAGGACCGAAGGACTTCGCCCGTCTCGCACAGGACGCAGCCCATTACGTCCACGACCCGGACAAATTCGCCGAACACATCGAGCCTCTTGGGCTGAGAACGGTAGCCGACTGGAAAAAGAGCGAGCCGGGACTGTACAACACGGCGGTTCTCACTCTCGGCCCACGCTTGCGCTACACGCGGAGTTTGCTGCGCGACCTCCGGGACATCACTGAGAAATTCTCTGATGAAGACCTCGATCAGACTGCGCTGGCCGGCTTGTTCCCGCACGACAAACCAACTGCTGAACCGGACGTGTCAACACCACCGTCCGACAATGCTCCCGCGCCTTCACCAGTGTTCGCCGCCGATCAACTCGCGCAAACGCGGCTGCTGCATCCGAGCCAACGCGGGGCCGTCGTGAATTCGTTGGCCGAGCCGGTGTCAGTCGTGACGGGACCGCCGGGCACCGGAAAATCGGAGGTCGTGGCGGCAATGCTGCTGAACCAGTTGCTCCGGGGCCAAACGACGCTGTTCGCCAGCAAAAACCATCAGGCATTGGATGCGGTGTTGCCACGGCTCAACAGCGCGGCGGAAGGCGGCGACCTCATCATCCAAACGTCCAGTCGTGACCTCGCACAGCGCAAGAATTACCTCAGCAAATTGCAAAGCCTGCTCGCGCGACCGCCGCGACCGGATGCGGCGCAGGGAGACGAGTATCGGCGAAAGTTTGCCGAATTGTTCAGTCAGCAACGGGCGGCCCTCAACGACATCTCAACGCTCGAAAAAGCCCGAAAGGAGTATGAGGTATTAAACGCGCAGTTTGAGGAATTGCGGAAGTCCCTTCCTCTCGCGGCGCAATCTGACGATGCGCTCGCACGTTGGCCGCGCGAGATGACGCGCGACAGAGTGGAGGCGTTGGAGTCGGAGCTACGCAGCGCGCTCGCCCGACCGGGCGGTCTGTTCCAGAAGCTCTGGCACTCACTCCGCCGAAGCCAGATGGAAGCAAGAAGCAAAGCAGCGCGCGAACCGTTGCTTTCATTCCCACTTCCGTTTGCTGACCGCACTTTGCCGGACGCCGGAGCGACAGGCGACGCTTGGAACGATTTCTTCACGACATGGAAAACATGGGCAGAAGCCGCGCGTGTGGCGGTACTCGTGCGAAGTTGCGAGCAACGCATCGCACAACTGCCGCGAGCTGAAGACTGCAATCGTCGGATGGCAAGCGCCCAACAGGGCATTGAAGAACAGACTGGTGAGTGGATGCGATGGGCCACAGGTGGTTTACCCAATTCCCTCGCTCCGGCTGACCGGGAAGCTCTGGCAAACTTGCGAGCAGGCATTCAAAATTGGGGACCAGACCGCTTCGGCAAAGAATTGAAGCGGCGTTTCCCGCTCATCATGCGGGCGTTTCCACTTTGGTCGGTATCGAACCTCTCGGCCCGCAGCGCGCTGCCACTCGTGCCAGGAGTGTTCGATCTCGTGATCATTGACGAGGCCAGCCAGTGCGACATCCCATCCATCGTGCCGTTGCTGGCCCGCAGCAAACGCGCGGTGTTGGCCGGCGACCCCAACCAACTCAAACACATCAGCACGTTGGACGCGGTAGTTGACCAGACGTTATTGGAGCAACACGGCCTCACGGACGCACAGGTCCAGCGATTCACGTA
>CANLCA010000085.1 GCA_947487925.1 Verrucomicrobiales bacterium
TCCGGATACCCCCTCTAGGCACCCCCCCCGGATTTTTTTTCGTCCCGCCGCTTAGGCGAGGATTTGGGGGTGATGAGGGGACTTGCGTGAGATTCTGTTGGAGGGCAATCTTTCAGACGATCACAGCGCCCAATGGCTGGCCTTTCAAAAATCCTGCTGGTTGATGACAACCCGGTCGTGTTGTTCAAGACCGCCTTACTCCTTCGCAACGCAGGCTATGAGGTCATCGAAGCTTCGACGGGGCAGGAGGGCATCGACATGGCTTTGGAGGCTCAGCCTGACCTGGTGCTTCTCGACGTCATGCTTCCGGACATGAACGGGGTGGATGTCTGCCGTTTTCTGAAGTCTAGGACTCAGCTCCATAATATTTTTGTGGTCCTCCTTTCCTACATTGAGACCTCATCGGATCGTCAAGTCATCGGCCTTGAGGCGGGTGCGGACGGATATATCGCGCGGCCCATCGAAAACCGCGAGTTGTTGGCGCGGGTTGAATCGCTGATGCGCCTGCAGCGGGCGGAGTCCGAGTTGCGTTGCGCTCACGCCGAACTGGAGCGTCGCGTGGTTGACCGCACCGCCGAGCTATCGCGCGCGAACCTGGCGCTGCGTGATGAGATCGAGGTTCGCAAACAAACTGAGGCGGAGTTGCGGCTGAGCCGTGAGCGACTGCGGAACCTGGCCCTTCAACTCATGGAAGTTCAGGAGGATGAACGCAGGCTGATAGCCCGCGAGCTCCACGATGAGGTTGGCCAGTTGCTGACCAATCTGAAAATTTTGCTGGATCTGGCGCTTCGTGAAGCCACTGACAAAAACCTGACTTTGATAGACCAATCCGCCGAGCTGACGGGCGAGTTGCTCGGTCGCATACGGCAGATGTCATTGGATCTGCGACCGCAGATGTTGGACGATCTTGGAATCCTACCTGCCCTGGAGTGGCTCTTCAAACGTACCCTCAAACAAACGGCAATCCATATTTCATTCAAACATTCCACACTGCCAGAGCCTCTGCCAAAAGCCCTTGAAACCGCCGCTTACCGAGTGATCCAGGGGGCTCTGACGAACGTGGTCAGGCACGCCTCGGTCAAGGAGGCGACGGTGCGAATGTGGGCCGACTCGGAGGCTTTGGGCATCCAGGTTGAGGATCACGGAGCTGGCTTCAACGCGGACGTGGTTCTCGCGGAAAACACCTCGACCGGCCTCTCCAGCATGCGCGAGCGCGCCTTGTTGCTGGGCGGGCAGTTCACCATTGAGTCGACACCCGGCACAGGCACGATCCTGACCGTGGAGTTGCCCCTGCATTCGGCTTCACCGAACCTGTCGAGAGATCGAGATCCTTCATGATAACGATCGTATTGGCCGAAGATCATCACATCGTCCGCCAGGGATTGCGATTGATTCTTGAGGCTGAGCCTTCATTCCGTCTGGTCGGGGAAGCCTCGGATGGACTTGAAGCTCTTAAACTGGTGGGTACGACTGCACCCAACGTGCTTGTTACGGATCTGATGATGCCACGTTTGAATGGGCTGGAGGTGACCCGGGCTGTTTGTCGGGACCATGCTTCGACCCGCGTGGTCATCTTGTCCAGCCACGCGGACGAACCCTATGTGGTGGAGGCTTTGCGTGTCGGCGCCAGCGCCTACGTTTTGAAGGATTCAACCGCCGCGGATCTGGTGAAAGCGGTGAACGAGGTGATGGGTGGCCGCCGGTATTTGAGCCCGATTTTGGCTGATCGAGCTTACACCGGCTACGTCCAGCGGCCCGGAGAATCCACGCTCGATGCGCATGACACCCTCACACAGCGGGAGCGCATGGTGCTGCAACTCGCAGCCGAAGGAAGTTCTTCAGCGGAGATCGCGTTGAAGCTCTATATCAGTCCGCGCACAGCCGAGACTCATCGTGCGAACCTGATGAGAAAACTGGATCTCCGTTCCCAAACCGACCTAGTCCGATTCGCGATCCGCAAAGGGATAATCCAGCCTTGAGGACTGCTTAGAAACTGCACCCCAGTTTCTTCTGAAGCAGTCATTCCGGTGGGATAGTCGGGACTGGCTGCTGCCCACTGATGACTTTTTGTGGCTCATGATTCATTACCGCTCCCGGCCATTGAACACCCCTGGCTTGCGCCCCGTCGGAATCCTTCTTAGGGTTGGCGTGATGCGGCTTCTGGACCGTTACCTATTAAAAGAACTTCTCACGGCCTTGGCATGCTGCCTGGGAGGCTTTTTAATTTTTTGGATTACTTTCGACCTGTTCTCGGATCTGGACGAATTCCAGAAGGCCCAGATGAGCCTTGGTCAGGTGGCCCATTACTATCTATTGCGGCTTCCCGAACTCCTGTCGGTGGTCCTTCCCGTTTCCTTGCTGCTGGCGATGCTTTACGCCTTGGCGCAGCACACAAGACACCACGAACTCACGGCAATACGGTCTGCAGGCGTCGGGGTCTGGCGCATGCTCACGCCCCACCTGCTCGTTGGAGTGGTCTGCAGTCTGGTGTTGTTTGGAGCCAATGAGATCGAATTTGCCGAAGGCATGACCGCTTCCAAGCAACAGTTTACTTCGAGGGTCAGGTCGGGCCATTCGGGGGAGATGAAGAACCTCAACTTCGCCAATGCCCGGGACGGCAGGGTGTGGCACATCGGCCGCTTTGTGCCCTCGCTCCGAGAAGTGCACGAAGTGGATGTGAAATGGAACATGGGGGCCGGAGGGTCGCGGCATCTGACGGCGAGCTACGGAGTTTGGAAGACCAACGCATGGGTCTTCACGAACGTGAACGAGTTCCTCTACCAATCGTCCGCGGATGTGATCGCCGAGCCCAGGTCCTCGATGGAGCTGAGAGTGCCTGAGTTGACTGAAACCCCGGATCAGATACTAGCTGTGATGAAGGTGGCGGGGTTGACTGGCGATCAAGCGGCGAAAAATGCCCAGCTTTCGTTGCGTGAAATCGCCAATTACAGACGCTTTTTCCCGGAGCTGCGCGCGGGTGAACGCGCGCTTCTGGATACCCAATGGCACGCGCGCTTGGCCTCGCCGTGGACTTGCCTAGTCGTCGTGTTGGTCGCCATTCCTTTTGCGGCTGCGTCTGGCAGGCGGAATGTTTTTGTGGGCGTCGCCAGCAGCATCTTCGTCGTGTTCGGCTATTTTATTTTCATGCGATTCGGATTAGCTCTGGGCACTTCCGGGGTTATTTCACCGCCTGCGGCTGCCTGGAGTCCTAACCTTGTGTTTGGACTGTTGGGCGCTGTGTTCACCCACAAACTCCGATGACGCTCATTCGCGAAGATCGCCTGGCCTTGCTCTATCAAATGAGCCACGTGATCCATTCCACACTGGATCCCCATGAGGCCCTTCATTTGATCATCGGCGAGGCGGTTCGGCTGACCAAGGCCTCCAGCGGCTCTGTCGTCCTTGTGAATCCCACGACCGATTTCTTGGAGATCCATGCTTCCAAAGGGCTTCCAGTTGGGGCTGGGCAACTCCACCTCAAAGTAGGGGAGGGCATCACGGGCTGGGTGGCCCGCACGGGGAAGGCGGCGCGGGTCTCCGATGTCTCAACAGACCCGCGCTACGTGCTTCTGAATCCCGCAACACAGAGCGAGCTGGCCGTTCCCCTGGATGTTCGCGGCGAGATCCGCGGGGTGATCAACGTGGACAGCGACGAATTGGACGCCTTCTCGGCGGAGGACCTTGGTTTGCTAGAAGAATTTGCTGTTCACGCCGCCCGAGTCATTCAGCACACGTGGCTTTACGAGCAGGTACGACTCAAAGCGCGTCTGTTCGAGTCACTGGTGAATGTGAGCCAGGTGATCAACTCGACGCTCAACCTCACAGACGCCTTGTCGGTGATAACGAGCGAAGCGTGCACCCTGATGAGCGCTCGCATGTCGTCGTTGCTGATGCTGGATGATTCCGGGGAATGGCTCGAACTCAAGGCCAGCTCTGGGGCGGGAGAAGCCTACATTGGCAAGCCCCCTGTGAGCGTCAGCGAAAGTCTCGTTGGAATCGTGGTGCGCAGGAAGAAGCCGGTACAAGTCGAAAACGTCCAGAGCTCAGGCCGGTACCAGAACGTCTCCATCGCCCGCGCGGAGGGCCTTGTTTCGCTTCTGAGCGTGCCGCTGCAATTTGAGGGCGACGCCATCGGCGTTTTGAATGTCTACACCGGTGTCCCTCATAATTTCTCCAACGAGGAGACCTCGATCCTATCCGCCCTCGCGACGCTGTCGGCCGTGGCTCTTCAGAAGGCCCGTCTTTACGAGCGGGTTGTGGATCTTGAGGAGCAGCTGCGGCAGGCAGAAAAGCTTTCCGCCCTTGGCTTGCTTGCTGCGGAAGTGGCGCATGAGATCAGGAACCCGTTGACCGTGATGAAAATGCTCTTCCATTCCTTGAATCTCGAATTTGCCGCGGACGATCCCAGGACACGGGACGCCGAGATCATGGAAAACAAAATGAACCACCTGAACCGGATTGTGGAACAGGTGCTAGATTTTGCACGGAGCACGGAGCCCACGCCGGCTGCCATCGACTTGAACAAGTTGATCGACGAGCTGGGTTTGTTAGTGCGGCACAAATTGAAAAACCAGCGGATTGAGTTCGTTCGCGAATTGAGCGTGAACCTGCCGCCGGTATTTGCCGACGCGGTTCAGATGGAACAGGCGTTCTTGAATCTGACACTCAATGCCGCGGAAGCCATGCCGGGTGGGGGGAGGCTGACCATCCAAACGCAGGTGGTCCAGGCTGCTGGTTCGGAGACGGGACCTTCGGGAAACAGGGTTGTGGAGGTGATCTTTCGTGACACAGGCGGAGGCATGACGGAAGAGCAATGCCGCAGGGCTTTCAGCTCGCTTCTCAACACCACCAAAGCACGGGGGACGGGCCTGGGTTTGGCCATTGTGAAGCGCGTAATCGAAACCCATCAAGGCACCGTCAGCCTCGTCTCCAAGCTAGGCGAGGGCACTTCCATCAGACTGGCCCTTCCTATCGCCTGACCCGGGTCCGGTTAGATTGCCATCCTGGTCGCCTCCCTCCTGTTTCATGGGCGAGACCCAAAGAAGAGGATTAGGAGCCTGAGTTCGAGTGCCAGGACACAGCCTTAAAACGGCGGTTGCTCACGGTAAATCTTCGCAAGATCCTGGCGATAAAGTCTTTCCGAATCAGTCACCAGATCCATAAAGGATATGCCTCTATCTTCGTCAAATCTTTCTCATCCAGGCTTTTGCAAATCTTCACGATGTTCAACTGCCGTTTTAAGGCTCAGTTCTTGAACAAATCCAAAAACTCACGCCGGGTCTTAAGCGGTCCGAATCGGGGATCGCCGATGGCTTCGGCGGCCAGGTTACGGGCTCCGGGTTGTTTTGCAATCCGCTGGTTGCTCAGATCGAGGGCTTTGCCAAGAGAGCTGATCGCGTCCAGGTTTTTACCGAGAGCGACCTGGATCCCAGCCAGATCGTACCAAGCCTCGGCGTTTTCCGGGGTGCCCTTCAAGATGCGCAGAAACAAAGGTTCCAACCGGGAGGTCTGGTAGAGTCTTGAATAAGCGTCGGCCACGGACAGCAGGATTGTCGCGTCCGACAGAGGATTGACGGCCAGCTGATCCAGAATCCCGAGCGCCGAGTTTGTATCCCCTGATTGGAGATGGCTGACCGCCAGGTTGAAGGCCGCGGTCAGGTTGGTGGGGTTAGTTCGGAGTTGTGCTTCGAGCTCCGCCACCTCTTCTCGGGAGAGCGAACCTTGTGGACGTGTCCCCATGCCGCGAAGCTGTGCCACAAGACCCGCGACATTGGTGTTTTCCTTGTCGAGCTTCAGACAGGTCTCGCTAATTCGAATCGCATCCTCCAGCCGACCCAAGGTCACCAAGAGATTGACATAACGAAAAACTGCTTCGGGACTGTAAGGGCAAAACGCGAAGGCCTGCCGGAACGTGAAATCCGCCTCCTTGATCATGCGCCTCTGTTCTTCGGGAGACTTGGACGCGTTAACGCGCCAGCTGTAGAGGCCTCCTAAGGAACTGCGGAGCTTGGAAAAAGCCTTCTGCGCGTTGTCGTCTCGGATGAACTTGCGATCCCCCTTGAACCCGGAGTAGTCACGGTGGAGATACACGCGTTCGGCAAACTCGCAGATCTCCTGAACCGTCGTGTCATAGGTGATCCAGTTGCCGATAAGACGGGTCGAATACTGGCTCCAAAATTCGTGATCCAACCTCACTGCCTCCTCCGTCATTTCCGCGAGCGGTTGGCGGTTTATTTTCATGATGATTCCGAAGGGGGAGAGGTGGGGGTACATCCAGTCGAGGGGAAAACTTTCCTCGATGAAAAAGTCGTGCGTGGGATTTTTGTCGAAGATGATCTTGGCAAGAAGCGCATTAATGGACATGACGGCGACCTGACCGGAAACCTGGGCTCGTCCATCGACCACTCGAACATCCTCGCCGGGTTTCAGCTGGGACCGTTGGCTTCGCATCTGGGCGTCGAAGATATACTCGTTGTAACACTGGTAAGACTCCTCCGGGGAGGGGGTCACAATTTCCTTCTTGGGATACACGCCCTCCCTCCGTCGTCGTTCCTCTATCTGCTCGCCAAGTTTCGTGAAAAAACCGTCCAAGGGGGCGGCCATCCTCGCGAATAGGTTGGTTGTCAGACGCTCCACATCCTTTCGGCTCCGCAGCATTTCCTGGAAGAACGGGGGATCCTTCTGGGCGCTTCGGTTGTAGTGCGCCCGGATGTAATTCAGGTAGGTGCCGTCGGCAAGGGCATTTTGGGTGATGAGGTAGACATCCCGCCGGTCAAAAGCTGGGTCCATCGGCTTCTTGCTTGGCGGCGTGAAGCTTTCGCAGAAAATCATGTAGGTGGGGTTGAACCTGCCTGGATCAGTGCCGCCGAAGAGGACGGCATCGCGTGTCATTTCGGGGTAGAGCGGAGCTCCCTTTGCATCCTTGAAGGGAGGCGTGAACATGTCGTGTCCAAACCAATAGCCAAAGATGTGTCCGCGTTGCTCATTGTCCGACCAATGAGCCAGAATCGACTGGACAGGGACCGCCAGAATCAATGCCAGAAACACAGGTGTCGGCGCGATTTTGCGATAGGCCAGAACGGCGATGGTGAAGACCGCCGGCACCGCCAGACCGAGCATGGCGGCCATCCGAAGAATGCCGTATTGAGTCTCGTCGAAAGTTTTCGCGAGATAGTAAAGGCCAAGACCAGTTGCCCCGGCTCCACCCCATAAAAGCCAGCTCCGTATGGCCGTATAATGGGTGGACATCAAGCCGCCCAGGAGAGTGAAGCCATAACCGATTCCCATCGCGACCAAGACATGGGATGCGGTGAAGAACACGCGGATCAATTCGCGGCTCTGCTTGTCGGTGCTCGGATTCATGAGAATGAGCAGGAGAAACGCCAGGCAAAGGTAGATGGCGGAAAGCCCACCGATCCATGCCTTCTCGCGCTTCTGCATTTGCTTGAAAAAAAGAAACGGAAGAAGTGCGATGAGCAGGTAGACCGCCCCGAATTCCTCGGCAGCACCTTCAAAATACATCCGGATTTGATCCGCAAATTTGATGATGCTCGTTGTGGGATTGGTTTTCTCGTATTGGCCGCGAGTCAATGCGTGAAGGAACCCTTCGTAGGTTCTCGGATACCCCCAGTTCATGGGAGGGTTGGTCATGGAAGCCAGGGGCATGTAGAAGTAGAACGCCGCCCCAGCGAGCCACAACAGGCCGCAGATCAGGATCGATTTCCATTCCGTGAAAATCTTGCTCGTTCGCGCCCAGAGCCAGGCAAATGCGGCTAGGGACCCCAGGCCCACGATGTTGTAGATCGCAAAAAGGGGAGCGTTTTCGTCAAATGCGTGGAGGCCTCCCTGAGCTTTCGCCATGAGGCCCACGACATAGACGATCCCGTTTGCCAGGAAAATATCTCTGCCCAGGGCGGGAATTGCCATGGCCATCAGAACCTCTATCCCCATCGCGGCAACGATCAGGGTCTGGTGGTTGGTAAAGCAGATGCCGAAGAGGAAGAAGGCCCAGTAAAGGTAACGTCTTTGATTTGGCGCGTAGAGCCAGCGCAACAGCAGTGCCAGAACCCCGGTGAGCGACAACACGCTGAACGTGTAGACTTCGACAATCACCGCCTGGCTCCACATGAATCCGTTGAAGGCAAGCAAACAGCCCGCGCAGGTGCCTGCGAACAAACAGAGCGCGTTTTCGACGCGGCGCTCGAGGGTTTTTAGCAGGTCGATACCCTCCACCATCATGCTGCTTCCTCGCGAGACCATCAGGGCGATCAGTCCGCACGAGAACGCGCCCGCGACCGCCGACGACAACGCCACACGCCACGCCATGTTTGAGAACGGGAACAGCACCGTGAACAGCCAGGTATACAAGGTCCACACAGGGTAACCGGGTGGATGAGGAACACCCGCGTACATCGAGCCCACCGCCAGCTCCCCCGCGTCCTCAAGCGTCAAGTCCGGCGCCAAGGTGATGTAATATCCGATCATGACCACCAAGGTGGTCACCGAGAAACAAATCCAATCGATCGGCCGAAAAAGCGCTTTGACAGGAGCCGCATCGACCTCCGGGGACTTGGCTTCTGGGGGTTGAGCCGGGGGCTTGGCTTTGTCTTGGGGCATTCTATTTTTGTCAACGCTCATGGGATGATAGGAAAAGTCTAGGACGAGGGTTCACGGCACCGCAGCAGCAGAAATCATTTCTGGGCAAGGCTCAGTGCGGAGGGCAGACCATTATGTTCGACGGCCCCGGTGGAGGGTAGATAGGTGGCGAGGCTTTGGTTGGTGAAGGCTGCCAGAGCAAGCAGGCTGCTGCTTTGGCGGCTCGACTCAGCCTGGACATCTGGGGAGCGCCATGTCCCGGAGAGAAGGGTTGCGAAACAACACACCACTGCCGGGGCTAGCCACCTCGACAGGGGGGCCAGCCATGCCGCCACGGCGTCCCTGGAGCTCCCATAAGAA
>CANLCA010000086.1 GCA_947487925.1 Verrucomicrobiales bacterium
CACGAAGGAAGCAAGGGCCCTCAAGAAACGGTTGGACAACGCAGGCATTGCCGCCGAGATGGTGGCGCCGCGCCTCTGGTTCAGCCCCATGACAATGGATGGGGCTTACACCAGCAACAACCCCAAATCCCGCCATTACGCCATCGACCGCTCGCTCCGCTGCATCGACATCGGCAGGGAACTCGACACGGACCTGCTGGTTCTCTGGCTGGCGCGGGAGGGCACCTATTTGCGTGAGTCAAAAAGCGGGCGAAAATGCGTCGACTTCCTGGTGGAAGCACTCGACAAAATGCTCAAACACGACAAGAAGGTTCGGATTGCGATCGAGCCGAAGCCCAACGAACCGATGGATCATGCCTACATCCCCACCATCGGTCACGCGCTTGCCTTGGCCCATCTGACCCGGGATCCGAAAAGGGTGGGAGCGCTGATAGAATCCGCGCATTGCATACTTGCGGGGCTCGACCCGGCGGACGAGATCGATTTTGCAATGGCGTTCGGAAAACTCTGGTCCTTGCACTTGAACGACCAGAACGGACTGAAATTCGACCAGGACAAACCCTTCGGCAGCGCCAATCTAAGGGTTGCCTTCAACCAAGTGCGCGCCATGGAACGAAACGGCTACGGAAAAAACGGCGAATATATCTGTTTTGATGTCCACCCCTTCCGCACCACCAAGGTCGAGCACTGGCTGGCCCATTTGGACAACAGCAGAAAAACTTTCCTCCGACTCGTCGAGAAAGTCCGGAGCTTCGATGAAGCCAAAGCGAAACAGCTCGTCGCCGATCGCGATTACCAAGAGCTGGACCAGATGGTGATAGAACACTTGCTCGGCTAACCCGAGTACTGTTCCAAAATCGCCACCCCGTTCGAAGTGCCGATCCGGTCGGCTCCCGCAAGGATCAAAGCGAGCGCTGACTCGCAGGTTCGGATTCCACCCGACGCTTTGATGCCGAACGCGGGACCCAGGGCGTCACGCAACAGTCGAACGTCTTCGGGCGTCGCGCCTCCTACGCCGAACCCGGTTGAGGTTTTCACAAATTGGGCGCCGGAATCGAGGACGACCGCACACGCCAGGAGTTTCTGCTCCCGCGTGAGGGCAGACGTTTCAATGATCACCTTGACGGGACGTTCCTCAGCAGCATCCACGACATCGCGAAGCTCTCTGAGGACTGATTTGACATCGCCATCCCGGAACTTCCCAATGTTGATGACGACATCGATCTCCGCCGCGCCCCCGTCCACGGCGACCTCGGTCTCGAATCGTTTGACGTCCGATTCCGAAGCCCCAAGGGGAAACCCCGCCACGGCTACCACCTGGATACCGGTGCCCTCTAAAAGGTGATACGCGAGCCCCACGCGGCTCCCGTTGACGCACACCGCGTGAAATTGGTTCTGCCGCGCCTGCTGGCAAAGACTCTCGATCTCGCGGGCAGTCGCATCGGCCTTCAGGAGCGTGTGCTCGATGCAGGCAGCCAGCTCGGCTTGGGTTGGATTTCGATTTAGCATGCCGGAACCTGGGGCTGAACACGCGCAGGCATCGGGTGATTTGAGTTCAAACTTTCAGCAACTCGGCCACCAGCGCCTTTTCCTCTTTCAACTCGTTCACGGTAGCATCGATCTTGCCGCGACTGAACTCGTTCACCGGCAGACCTTGCACGACCTCCAACTCGTGGCCGTTGCTGCGAACGGGGAACGACGAGATGAGCCCAGCCTCGACACCATAGCTGCCATCCGAGCAAACACAGACGCTGTGCCAATCGCCCGGAGCCGTTGGCTGGACGATGGATGCGACACTATCCACAACGGCGTTCGCGGCGCTCGCGGCGCTCGAAAGACCCCGCGCCTTCAGGATCGCGGCACCCCGCTGCTGAACCGTCGCGATAAACTCCCCCTTCAACCAGGACTCGTCGCTGATCACTTCCACGGCAGGTTTGCCGCCTATCTTCGCATTGTAAAAGTCCGGATACTGAGTCGCGGAGTGATTTCCCCACACAGCGAGATTGGATACCGCGTTCACCTCCACGCCCGCCTTTCTTGCCAGTTGTGACTTGGCGCGATTCTCATCAAGACGGGTCATGGCGTGCCAGCGGTTGGCAGGAATATCACGAGCATTATTCATGGCGATCAGGCAATTGGTGTTGCAGGGATTGCCGACGACCAGGATCCGGGCATCCGAGGCAGCATTGCGTTGGATGGCGTTGCCCTGGCCGATGAAAATTTTACCATTGATTCCGAGCAAGTCCTTGCGCTCCATGCCAGCCTTGCGGGGAACACTGCCGACGAGCAACGCCCAATTCACACTCCGGAACCCTTCGTCGAGGCTCGCCGTCGGGACGGTGCCCTTCAAAAGAGGGAATGCACAGTCATCGAGTTCCATGACAACCCCAGAAAGTGCGGGAAGCGCGGCTTCAATTTCGATGAGGTGTAGGATGACAGGTTGTGCCGGGCCGAACATGGCTCCTGAGGCGATTCGGAACAAAAGAGAATAGCCGATCTGACCGGCGGCGCCGGTGACAGCGACGCGAATTGGGGCGGTGCTCATGATGGTTTGAGGTCGATAGTCTAGGTTTAAACGAGAAGCCATTATGAGATTCCATGGCCGCCGCACGCAAGCGGGAACCGAGACACAAACCACGGAAAACTGAAAGCTGAGAACTGAAAGCTGAGAACTGAAAGTTGAAAGGGGGACCCTCTTGCGTTCGGTTCCTGAGCGGAGTAGTCTCAGGCATCTCTAATGAACCTCGGCATTCAATTTCAAACAATATCTCCTGTTTCGTGAATGCCCTCAAAAACCGCGGAACATCGATGTCGAGGGCGTTCGTATTTATCCTCTTTGTAGCAGGGCTCTCGATCACCAGCGCGTGTTGGACTCTCGCTCAGGCTCTCGACGCCCCAAACCATGCTGTCACCCCCAGCGACTGGTGGTCTCTCAAGCCGCTCCAACGCCCGCCGATCCCCCATCTCGTGCCCGGCGACTCGCGCCCGGCCAACCCGATCGACTCGTTCATCGCCGCCAAGCTGACCGAGATTGGCCTGAGCCCTTCGCCAGAGGTGGACCGCCGAACGCTCATCCGTCGCCTCTATTTTGACCTCATCGGCCTGCCTCCGACGCCTGAGCAAATCGAAGAGTTTGCTGCCGACAACAACCCTCAGGCTTACGATAAACTCGTCGACCGCCTGCTGGATTCGCAACACCATGGCGAACGCTGGGCGCGGCATTGGCTGGACGTGGTCCACTACGGCGAGACCCATGGCTACGACAAAGATCAACCACGTCCGAACGCCTGGCCCTATCGCGACTACGTCATTCGCGCGTTGAACGAAGATCGTTCCTATGCACGATTCGTGCAGGAACAAGTGGCCGGGGATGTCCTTTTCCCAGGGACGCGAGACGGGACCGAGGCGCTTGGGTTCATCTCGGCCGGACCTTGGGACTTGATCGGCCACGCCGAGGTGCCGGAATCAAAAATGGACGGGAGAGTCGCTCGCCATCTGGACCGCGATGACATGGTGGGTAACACCCTGCAAACATTCAACAGCCTCACCGTGCAATGCGCGCAATGCCACAACCACAAGTTCGACCCGATTCTGCAGGAAGATTATTACAGCCTGCAGGCAGTGTTCGCGGCTGTGGACCGCGCCGACACACGCTACGACGCCGACCCCGTGGTGGCCCGGAGTCGCAAGCAACTCGCACGACAGCAGGCGGAACTCACCGTCAGCAAAAAAGCATTAGACGCAGCCATCAACTCCCGCGCCGGCCAGCCTTTGGAAGACCTCGAAAAGAGGATCGCCGCGGCCGAGGCATCCATGAAGAAAGGGGACGCTGCCGGCTACCACAGCAGTATTGAGAAGCAGCAGGATTCTGTGAAGTGGGTTCAGGTGGACTTGGGCCGCGACGTCGCACTCACCAGCGTCGTCCTGCACGGGTGCAAGGATGACTTCAACAGCATTGGCGAAGGGTTCGGATTCCCGGTCCGGTTCAAGGTAGAGATAAGCGATGAGGCAACGTTCAAGAGCGCGCAGATCGTGTCCGATTTTTCGCGGAGCGATCATCCGAACCCGAAGCTCAAACCACTCATCCTGGACGCTGGCGGAAGGGTCGCTCGCTATGTCCGCGTGACAGCCACCAAGCTGGCGGCGCGGCAGGATGATTACATCTTTGCTCTGGCGGAACTGGATGCGTTGGGCATCGGAGGAACCAACGCCGCACTGGGCGCGGCCGTGACAGCGCTCGACTCCATTGAGGCGCCGGTCCGGTGGCAAAAAACCAACCTAACGGACGGTGGGTATCCGGGCGCCAGCAAATTTGATAGCAAAGAACTCATCAGCTTACGTTCAGAGCGAGCCGGCCTGAGGGCGAAAGCCACGACGGACGATCAGCGCCAAGTGATGGCTCGAATGGAACGTGATCTCGGGGTTCTGAAGAGCGAGTTGGACAAACTGCCGACACAAAGCGTCGCCTATGTGGCCTCCGTGCACACCGGGACGGGGGCCTTCACGGGAACAGGAGCGAAGGGCGGCAAACCTCGGCCAATCCACATCCTGAATCGCGGGAGCCTCGAGAAACCAGGCAAGGAAGTTGGGCCGGGGACCTTGAGTTGTGTGGAGGGATTGACCTCCCGCTTTGAGCTACCGCCAAACCACTCCGAGGGCGAACGCCGCGCGGCCTTGGCAAAATGGTTGACCGACACGCGCAATCCGCTGACATGGCGTTCGATTGTGAACCGTGTCTGGCAGTATCATTTCGGGCGTGGTCTGGTGGAAACTCCAAACGATTTCGGACGCATGGGGGCTCGTCCGACGCACCCCGAATTGCTCGATTGGTTGGCCACGGAATTCCGTGACAGCGGCCAGTCGTTGAAGGCCTTGCACAAGCTCATCGTCAGCAGCGCCACTTACCGACAAATCTCCCGAGGCCCGGAGGCTTTCGCCAAGGTGGATTCAGACAATCGCTATCTCTGGCGCATGAACCGCCGTAAACTCGAGGCCGAATCCATACGCGACGCGGCGCTCTTCGTCGCCGGGAAACTCGACCTCAAAATGGGTGGCCCAAGCTTCAAGGACTTCGTCGTCGACAAGCCCGAGCATTCCCCGCATTACGAGTACCATCGGCATGACCCCGAGGATCCCAAATCCCAGCGACGGTCCATCTACCGCTTCATCGTGCGATCGCAGCAGCAGCCATTCATGACCACGCTTGATTGCGCCGATCCATCGATGCAAGTGGGCCGTAGGAACGAGAGCGTGTCCCCTTTGCAGGCATTGGCCCTCCTGAACAACGGGCTGATTCTGACCGTTTCCAAGCATTTTGCGGAAAAAGTGGGAAGGAATCAGGGCGACATGGCCGCGAAGGTTCGCCGCGCTTATTATGAGGCGGTCGGTCGCCCTCCATCCCTGCAGGATGAAAGAGAGTTGGCTGACTACGCCACCGGTTTTGGGTTACCAAACCTCTGCCGCGTGCTGATCAACTTGAACGAATTCTCATTTGTGGATTGAGGCATGAAGAACGACTCCCCATTCCACCAGCTCCTGTCACAGCCGGCACCGGCGAGCCGCCGCGAGTTTCTCTGGCGTTCGGGGGGAGGTTTGGGCGGCATCGCCCTAGCCAGTCTTCTTGGGGGTGAAGGCCTGCTCGCACCCGGTAGTCGCGCGGCAGACATCGGGCTCCGCTCGAGGCCCCCCCACCACGCGCCGAAGGCGAAACGGGTGATTCAACTCTTCATGGGCGGCGCAGCCAGCCACCTGGATCTGTTCGATTTCAAATCTGAATTGGTGAAGCGCGACGGGCAGAAGAGCGATTTCGGAGAGTACGTCGAGGCTTTTCAGGATGGCCTTGGGCCGTGGATGAAACCCGTCTGGGAATTCAAGCCCTACGGCCAGTGCGGCAAGCTCTTGAGCGATGTGGTGTCCGACCTTGGAAACGTGGCGGACGACCTGGCATTTGTGCACAACATGGTGGGCAAGACCGGCGTCCACAGCCAGGCAACCTACCTCCAATCCACCGGTTTTCAATTGCCCGGTTTTCCAGGCATGGGCAGCTGGATCAGCTATGGCTTGGGGAGCATGAACGAAAACCTTCCGGCGTTTGTTGTGCTGCCGGACCATCGCGGTTTCGCATCAAACGGCCCGAAGAATTGGGACTCCGCTTTCCTGCCGGGGCAGCATGCCGGGACCATGATTTATCCCGGACAAGAGAATCCGATCTCCGACCTTTTCCCGGGAAAGGGCGGAGACTTTGTTTCGGCCAAAAGCGAGGGCGCCGCTCATGAGGTGCTGGCGCGGCTCAATCGGGAACACGCCGCCATGCGTGAAGGGGACGATCGCCTCGCCGCGCGGATCCGCAGCTACGAACTCGCGGCGGGAATGCAGCTCTCAGCTCCCGAGGCTATGGACATTTCCAAGGAGCCCGACTCCCTGCTAGACCTTTATGGCATCCAGCGCAACCCAAGCCAGTGGCCCAAGGAAATCAATGCCGAAGAGGAGCGGGATTATTTCGGGCGCAAATGTCTCGTCGCGCGGCGACTCATCGAGCGCGGCGTCCGGTTCGTGCAGATCTGGTCCGGCAATGACAACGGATTCCCGCGTCGCAACTGGGATTCTCATGAGGACATCCGCCGCGATCACGGCCCCCTTTCCCAAGGGTTCTCCCGGGGCGCTGCGGCGTTGATACAGGACTTAAAACAGCGCGGTCTACTCGAGGACACCGTGATCCTCTGGACCACCGAATTCGGGCGCATGCCCAGCACCCAGGGAGGCAAGGGACGCGACCACAACCCCTACTGTTTCACCAACTGGCTGGCTGGCGGCGGGATCAAAGGCGGCGCGGTCTGCGGCGAGAGCGACCCCTGGGGCTACAAGCCACTCGACCGCAACAGCCCGACGACGGTTTACGATATCCACGCAACCCTCCTCCACCTCTTGGGCATCAATCACACGCAGCTGACTTTTCGTCACAACGGAGTCGACCGCCGCTTAACGGACGTGCATGGCGAGGTCATTCAAGGACTCCTCGCATGACGGGAAAGGAACTTCCGCCAGCTCCTGTCCGCCCCAAAGGTTTCAGCAGGCTTCTCGGTATGGAGACGGTTCCGATAAACTTGGTCCGCCACAAACTCGTAGCCCACTATGGCTCTCTGTATGTCGCCCTATACCGGGCCGAGGATGGGACTTATATCGCTGAGGTGGTGCATACCGGCGCCGGATGGTACTCCGTCTACTACAGGCTCCGGCCAGACGATGTAAAGCTCTTCGAAACCAAGCGGGCAAACTTTGATGCCACTCGTGTGCCCAAACTTTCGAGGATGAAAGATTCTGGAATTACTGGGGTACGCCGAGATGGAGAAGATATTCTGGTCCCGCTGGAGTCCTGAACCATTCCCGCCGGAACGGTTCCGTGTCTGCCGCTGGAAATTGGTAATCCTCACTTTCGACAACGGGGCGACATTGCCACTCTCCCCAGAGCTCCTGCCCTCGTCGGGTCGCGAAGAGGTCTCGGCTGCGTAGGCTTGGAATCGAATTGGTTGACAGCCAAAGCCGATCGCGCTGTGATCATGAACGACACCCCCACAGAAGTCATCCTGACAAAGGGCAATTGGGCGGGGTGAAGATTGACAAAAGCCTGGATGAGAGAGGCTTGACGAGGAATGAGGCATATCGTTCATGGATCTGGCGGGCGACTTGGAACGACTTTATCTCCAGGATCTTGCAAAGATTCGCCCTGGGCAACTGCCCTCTTAAGGGGACTGTTCTGTGATCCGATGTCGCAACCCGAGCGTTCGTTCTTCCCGCTTCGTCGAGGAACGGAGACGGGACATCTTGGAGACGCACGCGTTTCCTCGAAAGGGTCGCACCCTGACAGGGTCGATTTCTTCCAAGGTGTGAGCCACCGTGGCCTTCAACATGGAATGTGGCTATTACTGGCGATGTGGCTGATGACGTCTGTGGCGGCCGTTTGGGCCGGAGAACCGAGACCCTCAACTTCCGTCCCGACTTCCTCTTCCCGGTTCGAGGAAGAACTCACCCGCGCTGCGGCGCCACTTCTCAAACAGTTCTGCTTTGAGTGCCACGGCAGCAAAAAGCAGAAAGCGGATGTGAATCTTGAGCGTCTCGTATCAGCCCCTGAATTGGCGGGTCGCTTCAAGACCTGGGAGAGAGTCATCAAGGTGCTCGAGGAGAAGGAAATGCCCCCGGAAGAGAACTCGCAACCAAGCCCTGCCCAGAGGCGGAAGCTGGTCGCGAGCCTCCGGAGCAGCCTAGGAGACTTTGTTCGACGGGAGGCGGGAGATCCGGGAAGAGTGGCCCTGCGCCACCTGACGAGCGCTGAGTATGCTTATACCTTGCGCGATCTTACGGGCCTCGACCTTGGCCTGGAACGAGGGTTTGTCAACGACGCGGTAGGAGGCGAGGGGTTCTCGAATGTGGGCGACACGCAGTTCCTCCAGGATTCGACCCTCGAACGTTACCTGGAAGCCGCAAAGATCGTCGCCTCCCATGCGGTGGTCGGCGCAGGACCCTTGCGGTTCTCTGGGAATCCCGACAAGACGGGACAGGAACTCTCGGCTATCCATCGCATCGACGAGATCTACCGGCAACACGGTTTCAGGACCGGATCGGGCGAAGGCGGTGAAGCTTATGGAACGGATTATTATGCCAAAGCCTTTTATGCCGCATGGCGCTTCCGTTACCGAAGCGAACTTGGTCTTGGCAAACTGACCCTGCCCTTGCTCGCACGGGAAGAATCGGTGAACGGTCGTTTCGCTGAGCACCTCTGGACGGTGCTCCATGAACCTTCAAACTCCGCCCTTGTTTCCGAAGTGAAAACGGTGTGGTCGAATCTTCCTCGACCCAAAGAGCGCAGCCACAATGAGCGGGTGTGGATCCGGGAGAAATGCGATGCTCTTGGAAACCGGCTTCGGGAGTGGCAAATGGGCCTTGCCCCGCA
>CANLCA010000087.1 GCA_947487925.1 Verrucomicrobiales bacterium
CATTGACGTGATGAAACACCGGGCCGAAATTATCGGAGGAACACTGAAGATCGATTCAACGACGGACGAAGGCGTGACCGTGGATTGCACCGTCCCATCCAAGCAAACATGAGCACACCAAAGCAACCCATTCGACAAGTCAAAGTTCCAAAGAAACCGGCCTCCGCTCGCCGTCAACGCATCCTGTTGGTGGATGACCATCCACTCATGCGGGCGGGACTCGCTCAACTGATCAACAGGCAGGCAGACCTGGAAACCTGCTGCGAGGCGGGAAATCCCTCCGAAGCCCTTCGCGCCATTCCACTCTGCCAGGTCGATCTGCTGTTGACCGACCTCACCATGCCGGGACGCAGCGGCATCGAATTTATTAAAGACATACTCGCCCTTTATCCTCAGATGCCCATCCTCGTTGTCTCTATGCACGATGAACTCGTTTACGCCGAACGCGTCCTACGCGCCGGCGCCAGGGGCTACGTGATGAAGGAAGCCGGAGCTGAAAAGCTGCTCGCTGCCATTCGCCAGGTCTTGACGGGGCAGGTTTATGTCAGTGAACGATTGTCCGCCCAACTGCTCGACATCCTCACCGGCCGACGCCCGCGCGGATCGCATTCACCGATTGAAAAACTCAGCGACCGAGAATTCGATGTCTTTCGGTTGATTGGGCAAGGCAAGAGCACTCGGGATATTGCCAAGCAACTGAGCATCAGCCCAAAAACTGTCGACGTCCATCGAGGGCACATCAAGGAAAAGCTGGCGTTGGGGGACGCCACCGCCCTCATACGCCACGCCGTGCGCTGGGTCGAAACGCAGGATACTCAGCCCTAACTCTCCGCACCGCGCCGCACCCCCACAAAAACCCTGGGGCATAGGGCCAATCCCTATCCAATTCCAGGTGCCACTCCCATTTCCCTCAGAGGTCTTTCGGCCTTAGGCTTCAAGCATGCGCTATGCAGTGGATCGCGACGCGGAGACGCCGGGCGAGGGGGCTCGGCTTGGAACATCTGCGGCAAGGTTCGGTGTGTTGGTCGCCTACGACAACGCGGTCAATGCACGCCGAGCCATGCTACTGTTGGATGAACTGGCGGGGCGGCTAGGGTCGAAAATCGAATTCCATAGGGAGCTTTGGCGGTTTGACATCATCGGCCTGCTGAGTTCTCAAGGAGGCGCTCCTCAAGTAGTGACGACCTCAAACCTGTTGCTGGTTGCAGCGAATGCAGAGCCTGACTTGCCGGATTCCGTAAAACAATGGCTCGAAGCCTGGGCCACGAAGCGCCGTCCCGGCGCCGCAGCCCTCGTTTCAGTTCTCGCCTACGAGGACTCAAATCTAACCCAACATTCTCTGGTTCAAACGTTTATCAAGACCCTCGCTGAACGAACCGGGGTCGAGTATTTTGCGGGGAAGACGACCAGGCCAGCCGGCCAGCCCAAAACTGGTTTCAGCATCCTTCAAGCCTCGCGGGCGGACCGAAGTTCCACTGGTCAATCACAGTTCGGAACCTGAAGGTTCGGGTGGGATTGTCTTCCGACACGGCAACAACCCAACACGAGAGCCAAAGAGCGACCGGCAGGCGTTTGAGATCTCCTTACCGCCGTTTCAACTGATCGAACAGCTCCCGGGCTCGCTTGGTGGCAGCGACACGATCCATTAGGTCCATTTCACTCTCCAGTTTCGCAAGGCGTTTGCGGGCTTGTTCGGTCCCATTGATTGCAGCTATTTCAAGCCACGCATGGGCCTCCACCAGGTTCTGCTGGATCCCCTTTCCGCTAGCGTACATCACTCCGAGGCAACATTGAGCGTAACCAATCCCTTGCTCCGCGGCTTTGCGAAACCATTTCACTGCCTCCGCTTTATCCTTCGGCACCCCTCGACCCTCGGCACACGCGAGTCCGAGGTGGTATTGCGCCACTGGATGGCGTTGCTCCGCGGCCTTTCGGAACCATTTCACGGCCTGGACTGCATCCTCCTCCGTGGGTCCATCCTCGTAGATACGGCCTAAGTAATACTGGGCATAAACCATCCCCTGTTCTGCCGCTTTGCGAAACCACTTCACCGCTTCGGCTTCGTCCTCAGCTAATCCCTGGCCATGACGATACATCAATCCGAGGTTCCATTGTGCCTCCGCCGCACCCGCCTCAGCCAGTTTTCTGAGTTTCTGAGCTTCGACATGAAGTTTTTCGTCCCGCTTTGAGTTCTCGTTCATTCAGCTAAGACAATCAGGCAGATCAGGGCAAAATGAAAAGCGTAAAACACATTTTAGAGAATAGACCACAAATTCTCGCGGCGCTAGGTTCCGTTCCAGGCACGGCTCCCGTTGAATATCCTTCTGCGCACGCGTCCCTCGAACGCGCGGGGACCAATTCTTGACGCTCACGCGGACCTCTGGAATAGTCCCCCGCAGTTCGTTGACGCCTTCCTGGTTGACGAGCGCCTGAAACCAAACGCGCTGCGGGAGCAAGCATACTCGCCCACACCAGCAAAGAATCCCTAAGGGAAGGGCGGAGTGGCGAACATCTGAATAGCTTTCAACGAATGAATTCCACTCAATCCGTCTGGCTTTTGATGAGTTTTGGATGGCTCCTCGCCAACCCCTCCGAGCCCCTTGCTCAGCCTGTCCAAACGCCGTTGTTGCGGGTTGCTGAGGACCTTGTCATCCAGGAAAACCAGGTCGCATCAGGCATCGCCATCGAGGTGCTGAACCTCGCGAACGTCGCCGGATTGGAGCTCACTTATATTTCCCAGACGCCGACGCTGCTCCCGAACGAGAACCTTTCAGTATCGGGCACAGGCCCACGCTGGTTGTTAAAAGTCATCCCAGGCCTCAACCAACGAGGCGAAGGTCGCCTCCAAGTGACCGTGAAAGGTCCCGACAATTTGTTACTGACACAAACCATGCCCATCTCGGTGGTAGGATCCATCCCCAGCATCGTGGAACATCCCCCCTCACTCACGATCCATACCGGGGAGACCGCCGAATTTTCGATCGAAGCTCGGGGTAGCGAGCCTCTCTCCTACCAATGGCAGTTCAACAATCAAAACCTTTCTGGTTCAACTGGGCGATCGCTGCGGTTCGCCAACGTGGCAGCGGATCAAATCGGAAATTATCGAGTCCTTGTCAGCAACCCGTTCGGTGTCGTTACCAGCGAGAGCGCCCATCTGGAGGTGATCGCCGCGCCAGTGATCGGGGCGCATCCTCAAAGCCAATCTGTTCCTGAGGGAGTGCCTGTTGTGTTCTCCGTCAACCCCGTCGGTCAGGGCCCCTTTGCCTATCAGTGGCGGAGAAATGGGATCAACCTTCCATCCGAAACACGATCCATCCTCACCCTTCCATCCCCGAAGCCATCTTCCGCAGGAATCTACTCCGTCGTGGTGAAAGGCCCGTTTGGTGCCGTCACCAGCAACCCTGCAACTCTCACGGTGGAAGCACCGGTGTTCATCCTGTCTGATCGGTTCGAGGAGCGCCCGACACTTCCCGGCGACAATGGCACTTTCCGCGCTGCAAGTGGGGACGCCTCAGCCCAGGTTGACGAGCCGGACCATGCCGGAAAAAAACCTGGAGCCTCGGTGTGGGCCCGATGGACGGCGCCAACCGATGGAGTGATGCGGCTGGATACCGCTGGAAGTTCCTTCGACACAGTCCTCGCCGCCTACACCGGTAGCACTTTGGATTCTTTGCAGGACGAGGCAAGCGACGATGATCAGGCGGGCTTCTTCACGAGCGCCATCCGTTTCTCCGTCGTCAAAGGAAAAGAGTATCAGATCGTCGTCGACGGCCTAGCCGGAGCCGCCGGCACCCTTTTGTTGTCCTGGACTTTTGAGGCGGGTGCCCCTCCCGTTCCAAGAATTGTGCGCGACCCTGTGAGCCGGGTGGTGCAGCCAGGAAATTTCACATTAGTCGATGTGGTCGCCGTGGGCGTTCAAAGCTACCAGTGGGAGCTTAACGCGTCGGATGTCCCTGGCGGCGTCTCCCCTCTCTGGAGGGTCCGCTCCGCAAAGCCGTCAGATGCCGGCAATTACCAGGTGAAACTCAGCAACGGACGTGAAACCGTCTTCAGCCAGATGGCCAGCATTCAGCTCGGACCCGACCCAAAAGTCGCCAGCAAGGACAAATTCCGGGACCAAATCCTGCTCGGAGAACCCGTGGCGCCGCTCAGCTTCAATAAGGCGGGTCTTTCCAGCCTCACCCATTGGAAACAGGGCGGCGCCGCCGCCGCGAGTGGGTTCCGAGGGACCCAGGTGTTCAACTCAGTCGGGTCAACGACTGAGGATGGGGAACCCAACCTATGCGGTATCATCGGCGGAGCTTCCCAATGGTTCACCTACGAATGCCCGGCAGACGGCACTCTGGTTGTCAGCACTGAAGGAAGCTCCTTCGACACCTTGCTCGGAGTCTTCACAGGCCCAGGGAACAGCTTCGAATCCCTTGTCTTGATTGCGTGCGACAATGACGGTGGCACGGATCGAAAAACCAGCAGGACACGACTCAAAGCGACGAAGGGCACCTCTTACTACGTGGCGGTGGACGGCGTCAACGGAGCCTCGGGAAACGTGCACCTCACTTATACACTGAGCGCCCCAGCGCGAGTGGTTTCCACAAAACTACGGGACAATCAAGTCCATTGGGAAATGTCAGGAATGGCCGGGGTTGCCTATAAAATCCAAGCATCCGTGAACCTCGCCGCCTGGGAGACGATCGGAACCACAAATTCCCCGACAGGGACCATTAACTTCTCCGAGTCGAGGACCAGTCAAAAGAGATTCTACAGGGTCATTGAGGGCTTGTGAAGTAAAGAGGAAACCAGGCAACGTTCCTCCATAAAACGGCCGTCTCCCAGCGCGAACTTTCGCAAGATCTTGGCGATAAAACCTTTCCAAGTCGTTCACCAGATCCCTCAAGGAACTGCCCCCGTTCCTCGCCAAGCCTCTCACATCCATCCAGGCCTTTGTGATCTTTCGCTCCGCTCATCCGGAGTGTGAAGGTTCTACTTTTTGTTTTCCGCTTGCTGTTGCTCCAAGGCTTCCAGCCGCGCTTGAAACTTGGGTTTCAGCGGGGGAAACAAATCCATCAGCCGACGAGTGACATTGGCAGCCTCGTTCATCCGGCCGAGAACCTGTGCGGTCTCCACTGCTTTGATGCCGCACTGCTCAAGCAGGTAAGGAATGGGGGTTTCTCCTGGCAGCCGATTTTTCTGATAAAACACCCTCAAGAATCGTCCCAGAGCTTCCTCCTGGAGACGGTTACGGTCTCGGGCTTCCACCACCACCTCCGAAATTCCGAGAAGTACCGTGCCGATCCCATAATCCGCAAGGCTTCTAGTCTCGATATCAGAGTTCGGTGCGACCAAAGATTTCTGAAAAAAGGCAAGAGCATCGTGATAACGGTTCGTGTTGATAACTCCCCCGGGACCCACTGCCAAAGCCAGGTGGCAACCCGCGATTGCACCCCATGCTCGAGGCGCCAGGTCACTGGTGTCAGAGATGCGTTTGAAAGCGTTGATGGATTCCTGCATGTCCTCCGCAGAGCGCCCCGGCTCAGGTTCAGTCCGGATCGTGTCACCCAACAAAAACCAAGCTTCGTCGATGACATTGGGAGGCGCGTTGGTCTGGCTGTTCAACAAATTGATCAGCGTCGTGAGCTGGTCTTTGGCCTGTTTGTAGCCCTGCCTCATGATAGACGAACGGGCCGCCATGAGACGGGCGCGATAAAGAACGTCCAGAGACCCGAGTGCGGCCCAGTTCGTGTTGGAATACAAACGCACATAACTTTCCTCGGCGGGAACGAAGTCGCCCTTTTCATAAAAATAGTCCCCGACCCAGTTCTGGGCCAACGGAGCCAGCTCGTGATTGGGAAACCGGGCCAGAAAATTCGTGAACAAATAGAAGGAATTACTGCTGGCATCGGTTCGGGAGTTCGCTGAAGCCCGGTGATACTCAGCAAAAGGCACGGAGGCATGATTGGTGTAAGCTGAAAGCCAGGAGGCGTATTCCCTCACCGCGTCAGCCCATCTTTCCTCGCGTTCGAACGAATGGGCCACGCCGAGCCTCGCTTCAGGCAAAACTCCTGACCCGGGAAAGGTTCTGATGAGTTGATCGAATACTTCACGGGCTTCCACAGCCGGGCTTTGCCTGTTCATCTCCTGGGCGACCAAAAGAAGACAACGCTCGCCAAAACCGCTTTTCGGAAACCGTTCCGTGAGTTGTTTCGAAACCGCCCTGGCGCGCCCCAGATCTCTTAACCCCACCCAAGCCCGAGCCATTTGATACAAAACCTGGTCGTGGGGGGCATGTTTGGATTCTGCCCACTCGGGATAATCCGCCAACAAACGCGCGTAATTACTGACCGCCCCGCTGTAGTCTGACGAAAGCATGAGCGTATCCGCTAATTTGAAACGAGCTACCATCTGCTCCGTTGAACGAGGCAAATTCCGGGCGGCGAGCTCGAAGTTGGTTCCTGCTCCACGCGCCCGATCGACGCTCGGAACCAGAAGGTTCTCCTCCCACCAACTCCAGCCGAGACAAAAATAAGCCTGCCCAAGAAAGTCCGTCCTTGCCCCCTGCAAAACCAACAGCGACAAATGCGAGCGTGCCTGGACAAGAATGTTCGTTCCATCCGCTGCCCGCGCTTCAACAGCCAGGGAATAAAAGCGGCGCATCAAAAGTTCCCCCACGGCCATCTGTGCGACGTCGAGAACGGTATCTCCCGCAAAAGCTTTTAGCAGCGTCCCCAATCTTTGGAGCGCGTCCTCAGGTTTGAAGGCCGTCTTCAACAAATCCGTTGTCCGAAGCATCGCCGTCCTGCGCTGTGCCGACGGAAAATTTGTGGCCAAGTTCAGCTCCAGGGCGCCCAACGCCTCCACCACGTTGCTCTGCCGCAAAAAGACGTCCGCCTGCAAAAAAGCCGACTCGGCAACGCTCCTGCTCCCAGGAAGCATCCTAGCCAGGGAAAGCAGGTTGCTCGCCGACTGAGATGCGACCTCCACCTCGCCTTTAAGAAGCTGATAACGGACCGTCAAAAACTGACGCTGCCATGTCAGCGCAGGCGGCAATGCCACCCCCAAGGCCCGCTTCAGTGCCGCTTCACCAATCGCTGTTTCCTGCGTCGCCAAAGCCACCTCGGCCAATAGCAAAAGCCCTCGGACCATCCGCGCATCCCCCAGATTCCCTTCCTCCGACTTCAACAACCTCACGTCCGGCTGAATAAGCCGCTCGAAAGCTTTTCGGCTCTCCCCAAGCTTGAACTGGCACCAGGCGTATCCAAAAACCGCGTCCCGTGCCCGCGGCGACGATGCATACTTCTTCGAGATTAATTCAAAAATCCCGGATGCCTCCAGATAGGCGTCTTCGTTCAGAAGGGCTTCCGCGCGCGCGTGCAACTCCAACATCCCCGCATCCGTCGCGTGCTCCGATTGAGGAAAATGGCGGACGAATTCAGAGAAATCCTGCTCGGCCCTCCTAAAAAAACCGTCCTGAAGCGCCTTCACCGCAGCCTCGAACATCGCTTTCTCATCCAACTCTTGAGCGTTGGGATAAACGGTCCCCGAGACAAAGAGCGCGACCAGCAACATCGTGCGACAACCCTTGGAAAAAAGCGCACGAAACTCTCCAAGACTCCGCGGACGCGGACCTTGGGGCAACCCATTATCGTGTTTTGGAACCATTTGAAATTAACCGTGCTAAATAAGCCCCCGTATGTCCGCTTCCGCAAGTCGCAATCACTTCCGGAGCGCCTTGAGCCACAATCCGCCCTCCCTCATCTCCAGCATCCGGTCCCATGTCGATGACCCAATCGGCGCACTTGATCACATCCAGGTTGTGCTCGATAACGACGAGAGTGTTGCCCGCATCGCGTAGGCGGAACAACACCTCGAGCAGCTTGGCCACATCATGGAAGTGCAGTCCCGTGGTCGGCTCGTCCATCAAATACAAGGTTCTTCCCACTGATTTCCGGCTGAGTTCCGTCGCCAACTTGATGCGTTGCGCCTCACCACCGCTCATGGTGGTCGCCGGTTGTCCTAGCCCCAAATACCCAAGCCCCACCTCGGCAAATGTTTGGCACACATCCAGTATCTGTGGCACCACGCGGAAAAACGTTAGCGCCTCATCCACGGTCAACGCCAGCACATCGGCTATGTTCAACCCCTTGTAGGTGATTTCCAATGTTTCCCGGTTATACCGCTTCCCGCCGCACGCTTCGCAAGTCACATAAACCGGCGGCAAAAAATGCATCTCAATCTCAATCAATCCGTCCCCCTGGCATTTCTCACATCGCCCCCCTTTGACGTTGAAACTGAACCGGCCCGTGCTGTAGCCCCGAATGCGAGACGCCGCCAACTTCGAAAAGAGATCCCGTATGGCATTGAAGATTCCGGAGTAGGTTGCCAGATTGCTGCGCGGGGTTCGTCCAATAGGACTTTGATCCACCAGGATTGCCTTCTCAAAATGTTCGATGCCTCGCAGCTCTCGATAAGCTCCTGGCCGCTCCTTTGAACCATGCCAAATCCTGAAAAGGGCTCGCCGCAACGTGTCGTCCACCAAGGTGCTCTTCCCTGACCCGCTCACACCGGTCACACAGGTCAGACTCCCGATCGGAATCCTGAGGTCCACATCTCTCAGATTGTTCTCCCTTGCCCCAAGCAGCTCGAGCCATCCCCGGTTCGGCTCCGGCAAGACCCGGGTTCGCGGCAAAGGAATCGACATCCCGCCGCGAAGATACTGTCCCGTGAGCGATTTCGAGGTCCGCATCACCTCCTCAACCGTCCCCGAGGCCACCACCTCTCCCCCGTGCACCCCGGCCCCAGGCCCCAGATCGATCACGTGGTCCGCCAGCCGGATTGTGTCCTCGTCATGCTCCACCACAACGACGCTGTTGCCCAGGTCACGCAGATGCTCCAAGCTTCTTATCA